>NZ_JBVVQZ010000004.1:202543-357427 GCF_055811635.1 Mesorhizobium sp. WSM4806
CCCCATTAGCCCTCACTCCCCCGCACCCCGCGGCCCCTACGGGGGGGGGGGGGGGGGCGCGCCCCCCCCCCCGCCCCGCCCCCCCCCCCCCCCCCCCCTGGGGGGGGGCGCCTCGCTCCGCGATCAAAGGTATCACCGTGCCGAGCTACTAATACAAAAGCTCTCAGTTTCTTGGGAGTTTCAACTTTTTTGTATCCGGTGCGTCACAAGCCGGCCATATGCGTTTGAGCATTGGATTTCCCAGGCCCGGTTCCCATTTTCGGGTCCGATGCTCTAACGGAGAACAAGCCTTGGATGCCCTGAAATCGCTCATCGAATCGCGCCGCTTCGACCTCGCGATCATGGTCCTGATCCTGATCAACGCCGTCACGCTCGGCCTCGAAACCTCGCCCGACGCGATTGCGGCCTTTGGCCCGCTTCTGACGGCCATCGACCGCGCGATCCTCGGCGTCTTCGTGCTCGAACTCGCGATCCGGCTGGTCGTCTACAGGACGCATTTCTTCCGCGATCCATGGCGCATCTTCGACCTCTTCGTCGTCGGTTTTGCGCTTATCCCCACGACCGGGTCGCTCTCGGTACTGCGGGCGCTGCGCATCCTGCGGGTGCTGCGCCTGATCAGCATCGTTCCGTCGTTGCGCCGCGTCGTCACCGGCTTCATCACCGCCTTGCCCGGCATGGGCTCGATCATGCTGTTGCTCGGGCTGGTGTTCTACGTCTTTGCGGTGATGGCGACGAAGCTCTACGGCTCGTCGTTTCCCGAATTGTTCGGCGGCATACCGGCATCGCTGTTCACGCTTTTCCAGGTCATGACCCTCGAAGGCTGGTCGGACGGCGTGGTGCGCCCGGTCATGGAGGTCTATCCGGCGGCCTGGCTGTTCTTCATCCCGTTCATCATCGCGACCTCGTTCACCGTGCTCAACCTGTTCATCGGCGTGATCGTTTCGGCGATGGAGGCCGAGCATGAAGCGGTTGAATCGGCCGACAGGGCGACGCTGCACAGCGATCAGGCGATGATCCTGGCGGAGTTGCAAGCGCTGCGGGCGGAGGTCCGCGAATTGACCGGCGTTCGCGGCTAGAGCGCCTCCGCGAGCATTGCAAAACACCGTCGGCGGCTTGTGATGGGTGCCATGAAAGAGCCCGCCGCTTCATTTGCGAAGCGGCGGGTCCCCCAATACCCCCTCGATTGCCAGGTCAAGATTGCCCCCCGCTTCGCTGACCGTGCAATTGCGGCGCCAGACCCAGTGACCCATTACGGGACACCTATGCCAAAGACGCAAGACGGGTTTGGCGATTCATATTCACTGTGGCTAATATGTCACCGTGGTCGGAGATGACGGCCAATCTCCCCCCTTGAGGGGGAGATGTCCGGCAGGACAGAGGGGGTCGGTTCGACTGGGCGCGGCCTTCTCTCTTGCGACAGAGGAGGTTGGCGCATTACGTCAGACGACCCCCTCTGTCGCCTTCGGCGACATCTCCCCCTCAAGGGGGGAGATCAGCAGCTTCGGCCTCGGCGAGCAGCGCCTCGACCTCTTGCAGCGTCGGCATCGACGGCGCCGTGCCCGGCCGGGTGACCGAGATGCCGGCGACGGCGCAGGCGAAGCGGACCGCTTGCAGCGGGTCCACGCCTCTCGCAAGTGCTGCGGCCAGACCGCCATTGAAGGCGTCGCCCGCGCCGGTGGTCTCGACCACGGGACCGGCTTTGATCGCGCCGACATGGTCGGATCGGCTGGCCGTGTGCAGCAGCGCGCCCTGTTCGCCGAGCGTCACGATAACCGCGCCGGCGCCTTTTCCAAGCAAACGATCGGCGGCGCGGCGGGCGCCGTCGATGGACGACACCTTGATGCCGGTCAGTTCCTCGGCCTCGGTCTCGTTGGGCGTGACATAGTCGCAGAGCGTGTAGATGCGCTCGGGCAGGCTTGCCGCGGGCGCCGGGTTGAGGATGGTCGTCACCCCTGCCCCGCGCGCGATCTCCAGCGCCCGCATCGCCGCCTCGATCGGCTGCTCGAGCTGGGTGACGAAGACGCCGGCCGAGCGGATCAGGCCAGCGTTAGCCTCGATGTCGTCGGGCGAAATCAGCATGGCCGCACCCGGGCTGACGATGATGGCGTTGTTGCCGCTCGTCTCCTCGACGAAGATATAGGCCGCACCCGTATAACTCTCCGGCGTGTCGATGACGGCGCTCTTCACCCCGGCCTGCGTCCAGGTTTGCCTCGCCATATCGGCAAAGGGATCGACGCCAAGGCGCGTCAAAAAAGTGATGTCGGCGCCGAGACGGCCGGCCGCGACCGCCTGGTTGGAGCCCTTGCCGCCCGGGCCGAGGGTGAAGGATGTTCCAAGGATCGTCTCGCCCATGCGCGGCTGGCGGGCGGCGCGGTAGGCGGTGTCGGCGACGAAGACGCCCAATATGACGACAGGCTTGATGACCACAGGCTTGCCTGGCATCCCGCTACTCCGCGTCCGGCGGAACGACGCCCTTGCGGAAGGCAAAACAGCCATAGAAGCGGCGCTCGCCGGTCTGGATGACGCAATAGGCCTTTTTGGCACGTTCGTAGAAGGCGTAGCGCTCGACCGAAATCATCGGCCAGGCCTTGCCCTCCGCAGCATCGATCTCGCCTTGCACTTCCTGCTGCACGGCGGGAATCTCGTCCGGCTTGCCGACGATCTCCATGCGGGCGGCGGCATCGTCGACGAAAGTGTCCAGCGGATAGAGCGACAGCACCGCCTTGACCACGTCAGCCGCCGGTGCATCGATGCGCAGCAGCCGACCGAGCACCGTCTGGCGGGCCACCGAATCGGAGGGGAAGTTGGTGTCGGCGATGATCAGATCGTCACCATGGCCCATCGCCCGCAACGCCTGGAGCACGTCGGCATTGAGCAGCGGATTGATCCCTTTGAGCATAGTTCCCTCCCGAACGGGCTTTTTTGATGCGAAGCCTGGCGCATGATCCCGAAGTGTTGTCGGTTTTCGGACAAGATCATGCGCAATTCAAAGTGTTTTAGAGACGATTGCCGGTCTCTGCGTCGAACAGATGGACCTGGTCGAGCCGCGGTTTCAGATGCAGCGTGTCGCCCGGCTTGAAGTCGTGGCGCTCACGGAACAGCGCCACCATCTCGCCCTCGCCGAAACGCAGAAACACCAGCGTTTCGGAACCGGTCGGCTCGACGACGGAAATCTTCGCCGGCACGCCGTCGGGGTGGATTTCGAGATGCTCGGGCCGGACGCCGTAGACGACATTGCGGCCGTCCTCCACCTTGCTGCTCGCAGCCATCGGGAACGGCGTCCCGGCGATCTCGACGATGGACTTGTCGCCCTTGCGTACCACGCCCTTGAGCAGGTTCATCGACGGCGAGCCGATGAAGCCGGCGACGAACAGGTTGGCCGGCCGGTCGAACAGTTCCAGCGGCGCGCCGACCTGCTCGATGCGGCCGTCGCGCATCACGACGATCTTGTCGGCCATGGTCATGGCCTCGATCTGGTCGTGCGTGACGTAGATGGTGGTGGTCTTCAGCCGCTGGTGCAGTTCCTTGATCTCGGTGCGCATCTGGACGCGCAGCTTGGCGTCGAGGTTGGACAGCGGCTCGTCGAACAAAAACACCTGCGGGTTGCGCACGATGGCGCGACCCATGGCGACGCGCTGGCGCTGGCCGCCGGAGAGCTGGCGCGGATAGCGCTTGAGATAGGGGTTGAGATCGAGGATATCGGCGGCGCGCTTGACCCGCTCGGCGACATCGGCCGGATCGGTCTTGCGCAGTTTTAGCGCAAAGGCCATGTTCTGCTCGACCGTCTTGTGCGGATAGAGCGCGTAGTTCTGGAACACCATGGCGATGTCGCGCTTGGCCGGCGGCAGATGGTTGACGACACGGTCGCCGATGGCGATCGTGCCGCCGGAAACGGTCTCCAGCCCCGCCACCATCCTGAGCAGCGTGGACTTGCCGCACCCCGAAGGGCCGACCAGCACCACGAACTGCCCGTCGGCGATGTCGACGCTGACACCGTGCAGGACCTTGACGGTTCCGAACGCCTTGGCCACATTGCTGATCGCGACTTGAGCCATCGGCCCCCCTTTCGTTGCGGTGAAGCTAAACAAGGCAAACGGCGAGGGCAAGTCAGTCTTTTATAGATAAAAAACCCTGTTCTCGTTTGACACGGCACCTGGTTGTGAGAATAGTGAACGGGCTCGGGTTTTGACCCTGTTCCGGGCGCGCCGGCACGCTGGTCCGGACCACGGAAATCGAAGCGTTGCGGGAGGAAAAATTGAGGACGCGCTGTTGTTGGGGAACATTTCCAGCGCTCCAAACACCCGAACAATCACCATTGAGAATCGCCATTGAGATTCTCAATCATCACGAGATTCTGGGAGGAACGAAATGAAAGTCAGCCTTTACAACCAATTCATGCGCGCGGGTGCCACGCGCCGCGATGTCCTCAAGGGCGCGGCCAGCATCGCCGCCGTCGCAGCGGCATCCGGCGCCGGGCTTGGCGCGCTGACGCGCCCGGCTTCCGCGGCAAGCGAATTGCGCGCGCAGATCCTGCAGATCCCCGGTGTCGGCAAGGGCCAGCCGACCGATGCCGACTTCCAGCAGGTCGGCGAGCTTTGCCTGGAGGCGACCAAGGCCAGCGTCAAGGAAGGCGAATTCGCCGGCGTCCAGCTCACCTTCATGGGGCTCAACAACCAGAACCTGCACAATGTGCTGTTTCGCGGCTTCCTGAAGCCGTGGGAGACCTATACCGGCGCCAAGATCAACTGGATCGACCTGGCGCAGGCGGACTACAACGCCCGCCTGCAGCAGTCGATCGCCACCGGCACCGTCGATTTCGACATCATCGAGATGGGCGCGCCGTTCGAAGGCGACGTCTGCGGCAAGGGTCTCACGTCCGAAATGCCGGACTGGGTCAAGGACCAGATCGACATGAAGGACGTCGTGGCCTATCTGCAGCCACCGGTCGGCACCTGGGACGGCAAGCAGTACCGCGTGACCGTCGATGGCGACGCGCACAACTTCAACTACCGCACCGACGTGTTTGCCGATGCCGACCTCGCCAAGGCGTGGAAGGACGGCGGCGGTGGCGGTGAATGGGGCGTGCCCAAGACCTGGCAGCAGGTGCAGGCGGTGACAAAATTCCTCAAGGGCAAGCAGTTCCAGGGCCAGGACGTTTTCGGCTATCTCGACGCGCCCAAGGCCTGGGGCGGCTTCGGCTTCTATTTCCTCGGCAGCCGCGCCAGCGCCTATGCCAAGCATCCCGACGACAAGGCCTGGCTGTTCGATGCCGATACGATGAAGCCGCGCATCAACAATCCAGCCTGGGTGCGGGCGATCCAGGACGTGATCGACGCGCTGCCTTCCGAGCCTGCCGACCAGATCAACGCCGACCCGAACACCACCGCCTTCCAGCAGTTCCTGGCCGGCACCGGTTCGATGGTCACCTGGTGGGGCGACGTCGGCTCCAACGTCAAGACCAACGACAGTTCTGTCGTCGGCGACGTCACCGGCTTCTCGATCCTGCCGGGCTCGGACGACGTCTACAATTCCAAGACCGGCCAGTGGGACAAACTGGCCAGCGGCCCGAACCATGCGCCGAATTGCGCCTATCTCGGCTGGGGCGTCTACGTCATGGCTCGTGTCGATTCGGATGAAAAGAAGAAGAAGGCGGCCTGGTCTGCCGCCGCCCATCTCGGTGGCAAGGACCTGTCGCTCTGGTGCGCGGCGTATCCGTCCGGCTTCCAGCCTTACCGCAACTCGCATTTCGACGTTCCGGAATGGGTGGCGGCCGGTTACGACGAGGCGTTCATCACCTCGTATCTGAAGTCGGAGGCCGACAGCTACAACCATCCGAACGCCGCGATCGAGCCGCGCATCCCCGGCATCTTCCAATATTACAGCGCCGCCGAGGACATCCTGGCCAATACATTTGCCGGCAAGATGACGGCGCAGGAAGGCGCCGACGCCATTGCCGCCGCCTGGGAGAAGCTGACCGACCAGATCGGTCGCGAAAACCAGGTCAAGCTCTACAAGGCCTCGCTCGGCATGTAGGCTGAGACTGTCGTGAAACCGCGGTCCGGCGACGCAAAGCCGCCGGACTGCAGCTTGATCGGCCAGCCGGTCATAACAGCTTGACCGGCGAGCCGGTCATAGCAGCCTTCAGCGAATGGACGAGAAGCGTGGCTGACCAGACCTTGCCCACCAATGCGTGGCCGGCAAACGCCGCTCCATCCGATCTGATATCGCCGGGCGGCAAGCGGCTCGGCCGGGCGTTGATGGCCGCTGCGACGCTCGGCCTGCTGGCCGTGATCGCAGTCCAGATCCTTTACAAGTCAGAGGTCAACACGCTCGGCTTCGAGACCTGGCGGCCGGTCGTCTATGCCTATGTGCTGTGGGGTGTTGCACTCGGCGTCGGCCAGGTGCTGACACGCGGCGAAGACGGCCAGCGCGCGCTGTTCCTGCTGCCGGCGCTGCTGTTCACCATCGCCATGGTGATCTTCCCGACGCTGTTCGGCTTCTACATTGCGCTGACCGACTGGAACCTCAGTTCCTTCTCCGGCCGCAAGTTCAACGGGCTCGACAATTTCTGGCAGATGCTGGCCGATCCCTATTACCGCAACGCGCTGTTCAACATGGTGCTCTATGTGCTGGCGGTGCTGGTCGAATACGTCATCGCCTTTGGCCTGGCCCTGCTGCTCAACGCACAGATCCGCGCGCGTAAATTCTTCCGCGTCGTCTTCCTCATGCCGTTGATGCTGTCGCCGGTCGCGGTGTCGTGGATGATCGGCAAATCGCTGATGGAATACCGCTTCGGGCCGGCCGCGGCGCTGGCGCGCCAGCTCGGCTGGGAAAACCCCGCCTTCTTCTCAAACCCGATCACCGCCCGCATCTCGATCATGGTGCTGGATGCCTGGACGTTCATCCCGTTCATGATGATCATGCTGCTCGCCGGCCTTCAGGCGATGTCACGCGAGGTGCTTGAGGCGGCCAGGGTCGACGGCGCCAATGCCTGGCAGACGTTCTGGCAGGTCACCTTCCCGCTGATGCTGCCGGTATCGGTGACGGCGATCATCCTGCGCATCATCTTCAAGCTGAAGCTTGCCGACATCATCATCACCGTCACCTCGGGCGGCCCGGGCGGCGCGACCGATTCGGTGTCGAGCTTCATCTACCGCGAGTATCGCGACCGCTCGAATGTCGGCTACGGCACCATGCTGGCGATGGCCTACCTCATCATCATCATCGTGTTCGTGACGTGGCTGTTGAAAGTCGCCAATCGCTTCGTGCGCAACGTCAATTGACAGGCGGCCAGATGAGCGTCCAGACCACCGACTATGCCGCTTCCGAAATCCGCTCGCCGGCGAGCTTTTTCGCCAACCGCGTCTTCATCTATGGCGCGCTGGTGTTCTGGGCCTTCATCTGCCTGTTCCCGATCTACTGGACGATAACCACCTCGTTCAAGACCGCGGTCGACGTCACCCAGGGCCATCTCATCCCGTTCGTCGACTTCCAGCCGGACTGGAAGGGCTGGCGCTCGCTCGGCCTGTCGCCGGATGCGATCTTCCGGACCTCGACGGTGCGCGACGAGTTCATCAAGCGCTTCATGAATTCGGTCATCACCTCGGTCGGTGCATCGAGCCTCGCCATCGTCATCGGCAGCCTCGCCGCCTACGGCCTCACCCGCTTCCGCTATCACTTCGCCTGGTTCAAGAACGAGGACATCTCCTTCTTCTTCCTGTCGCAGCTGATCCTGCCGCCGGTGGTGCTCGCCCTGCCCTTTCTCGTGCTGTACCGGGAAGTCGGCATGCTCGACACGCGCATCGGGCTGATCCTGCTCTACACGCTGATGGTGCTGCCGATCGTCATCTGGATCATGCGCGACCAGTTCAACTCCATCCCGGTCGAACTGGAGGAAGCAGCCCTCGTCGACGGCCTGTCGATCTGGGGCGCCTTCTTCCGCATCGTCATGCCGATCGCGCTGCCGGGCATGGTCGCGGCCTTCATCCTGGCGATGGTGCTGTGCTGGAACGAGTATTTCTTCGCCGCACTGCTGACCTCGACCGACGCAAAAACCATTCCCGTCATGGTGGCGAGCCAGACCGGCTCGCAGGGCATCAACTGGTGGTCGATGGCCGCACTCGCCACCGCCGCGATAACGCCGCTCGCCGTCATCGGCATCGCGCTGGAGCGCTACCTGATCATGGGCATGACCGCAGGCGCGGTGAAGTAGCGGTTGCTTCTTTGATGCCGGCAGGACAGAGGGGGGCGCGAAGGATCGCTACGGCTTTCATCCTGCACCACTGCAACGCCCGAATAGAGCGTCTGCGCACAGCCTAGCGCGCCAGTGTCGCCCTCAAATGATCGAGGATCATCGCGACGCCCTTTTGCCCCAGTTCCATCGAGGCCTCAGGGGCGGTCTGCGTATACCATCCCGTATTGTCGGCGAAGTGGCCGGCGTCCACCGCTTCCGGGCACAGCGCCAGCATCAGCGACGTCTCGCCGATGCCGGCATGATCGAAGGGATACTGGCCGTCCGTCACCGTCGGCATCGTCGGCATCAGCGGATGCACTTGTATCCAGTTGAAGAAATTGCCGCCCTTGGCGTGCTCGGCATAGTAGCCGGCCATCGTCTCGGAGCCCCACCAGCCCTCGCCGCGCTCCTTCTCCAGAAAACGGAAGATCGCCTGGCGGCCGGCGGTCTTGAAGGCGAGATCGGTCGGCATGCCGGCAACAAAGTTCTCGGTCTGGTGGTGGATGATGGCGTGGATGTTGCGAAAACCGATGCGCAATAGGCTGTAGAACAGTTCCTCCGCGAACGGAGCCAGCGCCCTGCCGCCGACCTGAACCGAGCCATTGCCCTCTGGCGGCGCCACCGCGTAGCTCGCCGCGCCATAGTAGAAGGCTGGCAGGATGACGATGTCGGCTTCCTTTTCGAACAGCTCCAGCATCTTGACCACCGCCAGCGTGTCCATGCCGACGGCCATGTGCTCACCGTGGTATTCGAGCACGCCGAGCGGGAGCGCGATCGGCCAGTTCTCGGCGATCGCCTTGCGGATCTGGTGCGGCAGCATCAGCTCGTAACGCATGCCCATTACTCCATGTTGGTGTGGCGGGCGGCGTCGATACGGCTTTCGCCGATCCGAGCCAGCACAGTGCCAAGCTCGTCGAGCGCAATTCTGACCAGATCTGTGCCGGCATTGGTCACGATGGTTCGACCAATTTCCCGGAACCCGAAACTTGCCTGAATGTTTGAGCCATTTTTTTCCCCGAACAGCTTGTTTTTGCTCATGCTATCACCGTGAAAGTTCGTGTCCAACGGCTCGGAGTGCTTTTGCAGCGCCCCAGGCGTGATAGTGTCGTGGCAATTGCGTAGGTGAGGAAACGGCAGCATATGAAGACACGGCATTTCGACCGCATCGGCAATGGCGGCATCGCGTTCACGGAACTTGGCTTCGGCACGGCGCCGCTCGGCAACCTCTATCGCGCCGTCTCCGATGAGGATGCCAACGCCACCCTGGAGGCTGCATGGCGGGTCGGCTGCCGCTACTACGACACCGCGCCGCTCTACGGGCTTGGCCTGTCGGAAACGCGGCTCAATCCGTTCCTGCGCTCGAAAAAGCGCGACGAGTATGTGCTGTCGAGCAAGGTCGGCCGCATCATGCGCGCCTGCCCGCCGGACCAGCGCACTGGCATCGGCAAGTTCTTCGACACGCCGTCGCGCCGCGAGGTCTACGACTACAGCTATGACGGCGTCATGCGCTCCTTCGAAGCCTCGCTGGAACGCCTCGGCGTCGACCGCATCGACATTCTTTTCGTGCATGACGTCGACGTCTTCACCCATGGCAGCAAGCAGGCCTCGGACCAGCGCATCGAGGAGTTCATGCGCTCGGGCTATTACGGGCTGCTGTCCCTGCGTGACCAGGACGTCATCAAGGCGTTCGGCGGCGGCATCAACGAATGGCAGGTTGCCCAGACGCTTGCCGAGCGCGGCGACTTCGACCTTTTCCTGCTTGCCGGGCGCTATACGCTGCTGGAGCAGGAGGCGCTGCAATCCTTCCTGCCGCTATGCCAGAAGTGCGGCATCGGCATCGTTCTCGGCGGGCCGTATAATTCCGGCATCCTGGCAACCGGTCCGAAGCCCGGCGCCTATTACGATTATACCGAGGCGCCGCAGGACATCCTCGACCGCGTCGCGCGCATCGAGGCCATCTGCAAACGCCACGGCGTGCGCCTGATCGAGGCGGCACTGCAATTTCCGCTGCTGCACCCTTCGGTCGTGTCGGTGATCCCCGGCGGCCAGCGGCCGAGCGAGGTCGAAAGCAACCGGTCGCTGCTCGACGCGGAGCTGCCATCGGCACTCTGGGCCGATCTCAAGCAGGAAGGGCTGATGCGCGCCGATGCGCCGACGGCATAAAGCCGCCTGCTGCTGGCCGACAAGATAAAGGTAGGCGCAAAAGAAAAGCCGGGCATGTCCGGCTTTTCTGATCTCTGAAAAGGGTACGAAGGCGCTTAGAGACTGTTTCGAAATTCGCTCTGGCGAGTCATATGGTGGCGGTTTCGAGAACCGGCGCGCAGCGGACATTTGGGTCCGTGAGCACCGGAAGCGCAGAAAACGCCATCAGATGGCCGCCAGAGTAGAGTTTCCAAACGGTCTCTTAGTTGACTGCGTCCTTGAGGCCCTTGCCGGCCGAAAACTTCGGCACGGTGCGCGCCGGAATCTGCACTTCGGCGCCGGTCTGCGGATTGCGGCCGGTCGAGGCAGCGCGTTTTGACACTGTGAAATTTCCGAAGCCGACAAGCCGGACATCGCCGCCCTTCTTCAGTTCGCCAGTGATGACGGAGAACACCGCATCGACTGCCGACTGCGCGTCACCCTTCGAAATACTCGCGGCATCGGCGACAGCGGACACCAGTTCGTTCTTGTTCATAAAAATTCCCTTCCATGAGAAACCGGAACGTACGACTCATCCGGCAGGAAACGGACTTTAGAAAGAAGCGCTTCCGCAACCAAGTCGAAAAGCGTCAAAAGAGTCGAAAAAACCCCGGAATTCCGGGGTTTTTTCATGAAAAAGCCGGGCGCTGGGGCCCGGCTCTCTCTTGTGCATTGCAACTTTAGCACGATCTAATGCGCTAACAGCTTGCCGGCGTCGTCTCCGGCATCCGCCGCAGCCGGCGCATTGACCGGTTCGACCCACTCGATCGCCTCCGGCATACGCACCAGCGCATGGCGCAAGACTTCACCGACCCGCGCGACCGGAACGATCTCCATGCCGTTCTTCACGTTGTCCGGAATCTCGGCCAGATCCTTGGCGTTGTCTTCCGGGATCAGCACCTTCTTGATGCCGCCGCGCAGTGCTGCAAGCAGCTTCTCCTTGAGCCCGCCGATCGGCAGCACTCTGCCGCGCAGCGTGATCTCGCCGGTCATCGCCACGTCGGCCCTGACCGGGATGCCGGTCAGCACCGAGACGATCGCCGTCGCCATCGCCACGCCCGCCGACGGTCCGTCCTTGGGCGTTGCGCCCTCGGGCACGTGGACGTGGATGTCGCGCTTGTCGAACAGCGGCGGCTCGACGCCGAAATCGAGAGCCCGCGAGCGGACGTAGGAGGCCGCCGCCGAGATCGATTCCTTCATCACGTCGCGCAGATTGCCGGTCACCGTCATGCGGCCCTTGCCGGGCATCATGACGCCTTCGATCGTCAGCAACTCGCCGCCGACTTCCGTCCAGGCGAGCCCGGTGACAACGCCGACCTGATCGTCGGCCTCGACCTGACCGAAGCGGAAGCGCGGAACACCAAGGTAGTCGGCGAGATTGTCCGCCGTGATGTCGACCGTCTTCTTCTTCGTCTTCAGGATCTCGGTCACCGCCTTGCGGCCGAGCTTCATCAGCTCGCGCTCCAGGCTCCTGACGCCCGCTTCACGGGTGTAGGTCTGGATGATGCCGCGGATCGCGTCCTCGCCGACGGAGAACTCCTTCGGCTGCAGCGCGTGGTCGCGGATCACCTTGGGCATCAGGTGGCGCTTGGCGATCTCGATCTTCTCGTCCTCGGTGTAGCCGGCGATACGGATGATCTCCATGCGGTCCATCAACGGTGCCGGGATGTTCAACGTGTTCGCCGTCGTCACGAACATCACGCTCGACAGGTCGTATTCGACCTCGAGATAGTGGTCCATGAACGTCGAGTTCTGCTCCGGATCGAGCACCTCGAGCAACGCCGACGACGGGTCGCCGCGGAAATCCTGGCCCATCTTATCGATCTCGTCGAGCAGGAAGAGCGGGTTGGATTTCTTCGCCTTCTTCATCGACTGGATGACCTTGCCGGGCATCGAGCCGATATAGGTGCGCCGGTGACCGCGGATCTCGGCCTCGTCGCGCACGCCGCCCAGCGCCATGCGGATGAACTCGCGGCCGGTCGCCTTGGCGATCGACTTGCCGAGCGAGGTCTTGCCGACGCCGGGAGGGCCGACGAGGCACAGGATCGGCCCCTTCAGCTTCTTCTGGCGGCTCTGCACGGCGAGATATTCGACGATGCGGTCCTTGACCTTGTCGAGGCCGAAATGGTCGGTGTCGAGCACGTTCTGCGCGAAGGCCAGATCCTGCTTGACCTTGGAGTTCTTGCCCCACGGTATCGACAGGATCCAGTCGAGATAGTTGCGCACGACGGTCGATTCAGCCGACATCGGCGACATCGTCCGCAGCTTCTTCAGTTCGGCTTCCGCCTTTTCGCGGGCCTCCTTGGAGAGCTTGGTCTTCTTGATGCGCGCCTCGATCTCGGCGGCCTCGTCGCGGCCGTCCTCGCCCTCGCCGAGTTCCTTCTGGATCGCCTTCATCTGCTCGTTGAGGTAGTATTCGCGCTGGGTCTTCTCCATCTGGCGCTTGACGCGCGAGCGGATGCGCTTCTCGACCTGCAGGACGGAGATTTCGGCTTCCATGAAGCCCATCGCCTTTTCCAGCCGCTCCTTGACCGAAAGCGTGGCCAGCATCTCCTGCTTCTCGGGGATCTTGATCGCAAGATGCGAGGCAACCGTATCGGCGAGCTTGGAATAGTCGTCGATCTGGCTGGCGGCACCCACCACTTCGGGCGAGATCTTCTTGTTCAGCTTGACGTAGTTCTCGAAGTCGGTGACGACGGAACGGGCCAGCGCCTCGACCTCGACCTCTTCCTCATCCGGTTCGACCAGTGCTGCGGCACGAGCCTCGTGAAAATCGGGACGGTCGGTGAACGAAACGATTTTCGCGCGCGAGGCGCCTTCGACCAGCACCTTGACGGTGCCGTCCGGCAGCTTCAGCAACTGCAGCACATTGGCGAGCGTGCCGATGTCGAAGATCGCATCGGACTCGGGATCGTCATCGGCGGCATTCATCTGGGTCGCAAGCAGGATCTGCTTTTCCTGACCCATCACCTCTTCCAGCGCCTTGATCGACTTTTCACGCCCGACAAAGAGCGGAACGATCATGTGCGGGAACACCACGATGTCGCGCAGTGGGAGGACTGCGAAGACGCCGTCGCTGGGAGCCTTGGATATTTTGGCCATTGTCCAACCTTTCATGTCGCGACCGCCAATCGGCCAACCGCGATTCTCATATTAACGACCGGGGATGGTTCCGCCTACCACCGTTTGTGACGGGAGTTTTACAGCACAGAATTCGGCGCCACGGCCTTCCACCGTTAGTTGGAGGCAAGCGAGGCAAAGATCAAGGGTCGTCACGAAACCGTTCATCCAATCCGTCATAATCCGTTCATCAAGTCGGGCTGTTCATCACAAGTCGGGCCGTTCATCATAGCCTGCCCAGCCGCAAACAGCAAAACGGCGCCTTGCGGCGCCGTTTTAAGAACTCCACTACAGGGCTGGACGTCAGGCGCTGACGTTGCCCTTCTTTTCCTTCTGCTCGGAATAGATGTAGAGCGGCCTGGCGTTGCCCGACACCACCTCTTCCGAAATAACCACTTCGCGCACGCCTTCCAGCGCCGGCAGCTCGAACATCGTGTCGAGCAGGATCGCCTCCATGATCGAGCGCAGGCCGCGCGCGCCGGTCTTGCGCTCGATGGCGCGCTTGGCGATCGCCGACAGCGCATTCTCGTGGAAGGTCAGGTCGACATTCTCCATCTCGAACAGCCGCTGGTACTGCTTGACCAGCGCGTTCTTCGGCTCGGTCAGGATCTGGATCAGCGCCGGCTCATCCAGGTCCTCCAGCGTCGCCAGGACCGGCAGACGGCCGACGAACTCGGGAATGAGGCCGAACTTCAACAGATCCTCAGGCTCGACCAGGCGGAAAACGTCGCCGGTGCGTCGATCCTCGGGCGACGCGACGGTGGCGCCGAAGCCGATCGAGGTCTTGCGGCCGCGATCCGAGATGATCTTGTCCAGCCCGGCGAAGGCGCCGCCGCAGATGAACAGGATGTTGGCGGTGTCGACCTGCAGGAATTCCTGCTGCGGATGCTTCCTGCCGCCCTGCGGCGGCACGGAAGCGACCGTGCCTTCCATGATCTTCAACAGCGCCTGCTGGACGCCCTCGCCCGACACGTCGCGGGTGATCGAGGGATTGTCCGACTTGCGCGAGATCTTGTCGATCTCGTCGATGTAGACGATGCCGCGCTGCGCGCGCTCGACATTGTAGTCGGCCGACTGCAACAGCTTGAGGATGATGTTCTCGACATCCTCGCCGACATAGCCCGCCTCGGTCAGCGTCGTCGCATCGGCCATGGTGAACGGCACGTCGATGATGCGGGCCAGCGTCTGCGCAAGCAGCGTCTTGCCGCAGCCGGTCGGGCCGATCAGCAAGATGTTGGACTTCGCCAGCTCGACGTCGTTGTTCTTGCCGGCATGCGCGAGGCGCTTGTAGTGGTTGTGGACGGCCACCGACAGCACGCGCTTGGCGTAGGGCTGGCCGATGACGTAATCGTCGAGAACCTTGAGGATCTCCTGCGGGGTCGGCACGCCCTCGCGTGACTTCACCATCGAGGTCTTGTTCTCCTCGCGGATGATGTCCATGCAGAGCTCGACGCATTCGTCGCAGATGAACACCGTCGGGCCGGCGATCAGCTTGCGCACTTCGTGCTGGCTTTTGCCGCAAAACGAGCAATAAAGCGTGTTCTTGGAATCACCGCCGCTGTTGCCGACCTTGCTCATTTTCATGTCCTTTCATAGCCGCCCGCCGATGGTCTGGTTGAAAGGGCGCATATCTCAATCTATCGCGGGAAATCGCCGCCGCCAGTAGTCCGGCTCCCGCAACGCATTCCATACGAAACACATATCAGAAAACGTCGCAATGATTCGCATCAACCCCGCACAAAGCTAAGCCGTCGAAAATCAACATAGGCTTAACGTAGGCAATCGCTCCCGTCGAGGGAACAGCCAATTGTGGCCGAAATGCCGCAAGCGGCATCAAAAGCGTGTTTTCGCACCATCCAGCTGCCACCGGGCTTATGTGGCAAGACCCTCGATCGGCTCACGCGACGAAATGACCTTGTCGATGAGGCCGAATTCCCTAGCCTCGTCGGAGGTCATGAAATGGTCGCGGTCGAGCGTCCTTTCAATCTCGTCGTAGCTCTTGCCGGTGTGCTTGACATAGACCTCGTTGAGACGGCGCTTCAGCTTGATGATGTCCTGGGCGTGGCGCTCGATGTCGGAAGCCTGGCCCTGAAAACCACCGGAAGGCTGGTGGACCATGATGCGGGCGTTCGGCGTGGCGAAGCGCATGCCCTTCTCGCCGGCGGTGAGAAGCAGCGAGCCCATCGAGGCGGCCTGGCCGATGCACAGCGTCGCCACCGCCGGCTTGATGAACTGCATGGTGTCGTAGATCGCCATGCCCGAGGTGACGACGCCGCCGGGCGAATTGATGTAGAGGTTGATTTCCTTCTTCGGATTCTCCGCTTCGAGGAATAGGAGCTGCGCGCAGACCAGCGTCGCCATGCCGTCCTCGACCGGACCGGTGATGAAAATGATGCGCTCTTTCAGGAGCCGCGAGAAAATGTCGTAGGCCCGCTCGCCGCGATTGGTCTGCTCGACCACCATCGGAACGAGGTTCATGTAGGTTTCGACGGGGTTCTTCATGGACTATCCCTTATTGAAGATGGGATTCCGGCGCCGGAGATGAGCAAGTCGGGCAGAATCGGTTCTGGATCGTTATCCCTGTAAATAGGATGTCGGCTCACCCTAGCGCAAGGCCGCCCCTCCTAGCCATCCGGTTAAGTCGAATCAAGGTTTCTGCACAGAATTCGCCCGAAGCTGCGCCGGCTGCTGTTGAAGCGGCGCGGCTGCGCTGCCGGGTAACAGTTTCTTAACCGCGTCGCTTAACGAAATGTGCCGAAACCGCTTTCCCGGGACACGGCTTCCCCTACAATTCAACGTTGAGCTTGCGTGGAAAGTTCAAACTGGGGGGAGTGCAATGATCGGGAAAACTGCTTCCTCGGCCATCGCCAGCCTCGCCGTCCTCGGCATGGTGTCCGAAACGGCTGCCGGCGGGCGCGCCGTCGAATGCTACGAGCAGGTCAACAGGCCGTCCGTCTACGAGACGGTCTACGAAAACGTGCTCGTCAGCCCGGCCGGTCAGCAGGTGGAATCCGTTCCGGCGATCTACGGGACGCGCGAGCGGGTGGTGCAGATCGCACCGGCGCGTGTCAGCTACGAGATGGTGCCTGCCATTACCCGCATCATCTACCGCACGGTGAAGGTCGATGGCGGCTACTCCTGGGAATGGCGCGTCATCAACGGCCGCAAGGTGCTGTGCAAGATCAGGCACAAGGCGCGCTATCAACGGGTGGCCGAAACCGTGGTGGTGCAGCCGGAGCGCCAGCGGCGCATCGTCAGTCCCGCCGAGTACGAGAGCGTCGCCGAAGAGGTTCTGGTGCAGCCGGAGCAGCGGCGGATCGTCAATTTTCCCGCCACCTACCAGACAGTGGCGCGCCGGATTCTGGTCCGCGAGGGCTCGTCGCGCTGGCGGCAGGTGCGAATTCCGCGGCACTGCCGGTATTAGGTCAGACCGCTTCGGCCCGCAGCCACGCTTTCAAGCCGCCGACATCGCCATTGCCGACGGTCGCTGCGACACGCCTGCCGACCGCCGCGCCGAACT
The DNA here is from genome assembly GCF_055811635.1 of Mesorhizobium sp. WSM4806. NCBI lineage: Bacteria > Pseudomonadati > Pseudomonadota > Alphaproteobacteria > Hyphomicrobiales > Phyllobacteriaceae > Mesorhizobium > Mesorhizobium sp. WSM4806. Next base: position 219,598 of record NZ_JBVVQZ010000004.1, read on the forward strand.
TGTAGCCGTGGCCGGAGCAGGCCGAAACGACAAGGCATTTGCCCTTCTCATGCGCCAGGAACTTTTCGTCGGCGGTGAAGGTGTAGGCGCAGGTGACGACCTCGGTGACCTTGTATTCTTCGACACGGGCGATCGGCGGCGAAAACAGGTCGCGGATCGCCTCGCCCTCGCGCGCCACCGGCTGGCGGTTCCAGTCGGCATCGCTGGTCGGCACCCTGTGCAGCCCTGAGCCGAATTTCATGCCGGCGCCGCCGGACGGCGGGATCACGTAGCCGTCGACGGCGCCGCCGACATCGAGGATGACCGGGGCCGAATGCCACGCCGCTTTCAGATCCGCCGGCGGTTCGACATAGGCGAGCGCGGTGCGCCAGGTCTTCAGCTCGCCGCCCAGCTCCGGAAACAGTTTCAGCACCCAGGCGCCAGCGGTGACGACGATGCGGTCGGCCTGCATCGTCTCGCCGCTTTCAAGCACAAGGCGGCCAGCCTCGGCGTCGACCTCCACCACCTTGCTGTTGTCGTAGACATTGGCGCCGGTTCTCCGCAGCCATTCGGCGAGGCGGGAGGCAATCTTGCGACAATGCAGCGCACCACCCTCCGGCGAAAAATACGCGTAGCGGAACGAGCCGGGCTGCAGGAACCGCCAGCGCTTGGCCGCGGCGTCCGGCTCGAACAGCTCGATCGGGTAGTTCCCGGCCTCCATGCCCTCGCGGTATTCCTCGGCTTCGTCTCCCGGCTCGCGTGAAATGCAGATGAAGCCGCGCGGGTCGAGATGGTTCTCGCCGAGATCGGCCCACATCTCGTCCCAGGCCTCGTAGGCTTCGGTTATCAGCCGGCCATAACCCGAGGCTGCGCCATAGGCGCGGCGGATGATGCGGTGATGGTCGCCCGAGGCGGCAAGCGGATTGGGAATCGGTCCCTGCTCGACAATCGAGACCCGGTGCCCGGCCTTGACCAGCGACCAGGCCGTCGACAGCCCCGCAATGCCTGCGCCAACCACGATCACATTCATCAAGTCAGTCTTTCCGCAGCCGCGCCGGCTGGCTAAATGCGCTTTTGTGCATGTCTGGCGCCAGGCTGGCAAGCCTTGGAGCGCCGCGTGTCGTTGGGGCGCGCAAAGGACGCTCCAACACTTTTGAATCTGCGCATGATCCTTTCCGAAAACCGATTCCGGTTTTTGGGGTCATGCGCTAATGATCCACAATGACCGATTTGGTGCCACCAACTTACCTGGCCTTCGATCCGGCCACCCGTCATGTGCGGCTCGATCCACACGAGGCGGCTTTCTTCCAGAACCCGTACGCGGCCTATGCTTTCATGCATGGCGCATCGAATGTCTTCTTCTGGGAAGAGTTCGGCTTCTGGTGCTTTGGCGGCTTCGACGACGTCAGCCGGCTGCTGCGCGACCGGCGCTTCGGCCGCCACAACCCGGCCGGCATCCCTGACAGAAGCGGCGTCGGCGAGGACCGCACCCATCTCGGCAGCTTCGACGGCATCGAGGCCAATTCGATGCTGGAGCTGGAACCGCCCGTTCACACCAGACTCAGAACGCTGGTCAACCGCGCCTTCGTCTCGCGTCAGGTCGAGCGGCTGAGGCCGCGCGTCGAGGCGTTGGCCAACGAGCTGATCGACCGTTTCGAACCGGGGCAGGTCGACCTGCTGCCAGCCTTCGCATCGCCTTTGCCGATCACCATCATTGCCGAGATGCTCGGCGTGCCGGTCGAGATGGGACCGCAACTCCTCGACTGGTCGCATCAGATGGTCGCCATGTACATGCACGGCCGCACACGCGAAACGGAAGAGACGGCCAATCGCGCAGCACATGATTTTTCGAATTTTCTGCGCGGCTATGTCGCTGAACGACGGAAGAAACCCGGCGACGATCTGCTGTCGCTGCTGATCTCGGCGCAAGATGATGGCCAAAAACTCTCGGAGGACGAACTGGTGTCCTCGGCGATCCTGCTGCTCAATGCCGGCCACGAGGCGACCGTCCACCAGACCGGCAATGCGGTGCGCGCGATCCTCGCGCAAGGCGGCGACCCGCGCCGCTTCTTCACCTCGCCGCAAACGACCACCGCCACGGTCGAGGAATGCCTGCGCTTCGACGCGCCGCTGCACATGTTCACGCGCTATGCCTATGAAGAGATCGAGGTCGTTCCAGGCATTCTGGTGCGGCCGGGCGAGACGATCGGCCTGCTGCTCGGCATGGCCAATCACGACCCGGCGGCCTTTGCCGAACCCTTCGCCTTCAGGCCGGATCGCACCGACCAGAAGAACGTCTCGTTCAGCGCCGGCATCCACTTCTGCATCGGCGCGCCGCTCGCCCGGCTCGAATTGCAGGTATCGCTGAAAACCTTGTTCGAGCGGCTGCCGCGGCTGCATCTGGCCGAACAGCCGCGTTTTCGCGACAGCTATCATTTCAACGGGCTGGAAAGGCTCGCCGTGCACAGCGGACAATGATCAAAGCTTGATCACATACTCCTTGCGTGTCGTTTCAAGCACTTCCCAGCTTCCCTTAAACCCCGGCCTGAGCACGAAACTGTCGCCAGCCCTGACGGTGCGCGCCTCGCCGCCCGCCTCTGAAATCACCGAGACGCCCGACAGGATGTGGCAGAACTCCCACTCGTCATACTCGATGCGCCATTTGCCTGGCGTCGCCTCCCAGATGCCGGCATAGAGGCCGCCGTCGCGTTCCTCGACATTCCAGGTGCGGAACTTTGGATCGCCTGAAATCAGGCGATCCGGCGCCGGCGCGCCAGGTTCCGGGTCAACGCTTTCAATATCGACGGAGAGGAATTTTGGCGCGGTCATGGAAACTCCTTGCAGCAGGGGTCAGACCTTGGCGAGAGCCTGTTCCAGATCGGCGACGATGTCGTTGACATCCTCGATGCCGACCGAGAGCCTGACCGTATCCGGCCCAGCGCCGGCGGCGACCTTCTGTTCGTCGGACAATTGCCGATGCGTGGTCGACGCTGGATGGATGACCAGCGACTTGGTGTCGCCGACATTGGCGAGGTGCGAGAACAGTTCGAGTGCCTCGACGAATGCGATGCCCGCCGCATAGCCGCCCTTCAGGCCGAAGGTGAACACCGCACCGGCGCCAAGCGGCGAATACTTCTTCTGCAGCGCGTTGTTGTTGTCGCTGGGCAGGCCGGGATAGGACACCCAGGCGATCTTTGGGTGGTTGGACAGCCACGCGGCGACGGTGACCGCATTGTCGCAATGGCGCTGCATCCTGAGCGGCAGGGTTTCCAGCCCGGTCAGGATCAGGAACGCATTGAAGGGCGAGATCGCCAGGCCCATGTCGCGCAGGCCGAGCACGCGCGCGGCAATGGCGAAAGCGAAATTGCCAAATGTTTCGTGTAGGACGAGGCCGCCATATTCAGGGCGCGGCTCAGACAGCATCGGATATTTGCCGGATTTCGACCAGTCGAAGGTACCGCCATCGACAATGGCGCCGCCGATCGAATTGCCGTGGCCGCCGATGAACTTGGTCAGCGAATGCACGACGATGTCGGCGCCATGCTCGATCGGCCGCACCAGATAGGGCGAGGCCAGCGTGTTGTCGACGATCAGCGGCAGACCATGTTTGCGGGCGATGTCGCCGATCTTTTCGATGTCGACGAAGACGCCGCCCGGATTGGCCAGGCTCTCGATGAAGATCGCCTTGGTCTTTTCGTCGATCTGGCTTTCGAAGGTCGAGATGTCGTTGGTGTCGGCCCAGCGCACCTGCCAGCCGAAATTCTTGAAGGCGTGGCCGAACTGGTTGATCGAGCCACCGTAAAGCCTTGTCGCGGCGACGAAATTGTCGCCGGGCTGCATCAAATTGTGGAACACGAGCACCTGCGCGGCATGGCCCGACGCCACGGCCAGCCCCGCGGTGCCGCCTTCGAGTGCCGCGATACGCTCTTCCAGCACCGCCTGCGTCGGGTTCATGATCCGGGTGTAGATGTTGCCGAAGGCTTTTAGCCCGAACAGCGAAGCGGCATGGTCGGCATCATCGAAGACAAAGGAGGTCGTCTGATAAATCGGCGTGGCACGCGCGCCGGTCGCCGGATCGGGCTTGGCGCCGGCATGGACGGCGAGCGTGTTGAAACCGGGCGTGCGGGTCATGGATTACCTCCCCTGAATGCTGAATGCTGAATGCTGAGTGGTGAATGGTGAATGGTGAATGGTGAATGGTGAATGGTGAAGGCAACGTCGGCCAGCCCCATCGTGATTGCAAGCGGCTCATATGCCGCTGTGGCCGCCTTCCGGAAAAATCCTTCTATTCACCATTCACTATTCACCATGCACCACCTACTTCCGACGGACGCCAAAACTCTGGAATCCCGGCCGCATCAGCGGCTTCTTCGACGACAACACGCCTGAGTTGACGCCGGTCCAGCCGATTTCGCCCGACAGCTTGCCATATTCGATCTTGGGGCAGCGGTTCATCACCACATTGATGCCGGCGGCCTTGGCGCGTGCGGCTGCCTCGTCATGGCGCACGCCAAGCTGCATCCAGATGACTTTCGGCAACGGATCGAGCCGCAAGACGTCGTCGACAACGCCCGGCACCGCCGCCGAGCCGCGAAACACGTCGACCATGTCGATCGGCTCGGGAACATCGGCGAGCCTGGCATAGGTCATCCGGCCAAGGATTTCCTTGCCGGCCTGGCCGGGATTGATCGGGAACACCGAAAAGCCCTTGCCCAGCAGGTATTTCAGCACGAAATAGCTCGGCCGCACATCGTTGGCGGACGCACCGACCATGGCGATGGTCTTCACCGAATTGAGGATGCCGGCGATATAGGCATTGTCGTAGGCGTCATGGTTCATGCCTCGTCCTCATACAGAGCCTCGGCGAGAAAACCATCCGGATTGTTGCAGAAACTGCGCATCATGCGGAAATGATCGGTATCGTCGAAAGCGGTGGGAAACGCGGTCAACCCGGCAGCGAGATGCTGCCGTCTTCCGCGATCGGAAAAGCCGGATTGTGCGCCACTTCCCAGACATGCCCTTCGGTGTCGGCGAAATAGCCATACCAGCCGCCCCAGAAGGCGCGGCCGGCCGGCTTGACGATGCGGCCGCCGGCCTTCTCGGCCATCGTCAGCACGTCATCGACCTCCGCGTCGGAGCGGGTGTTGTAGGCGAGGTAGATCGCCGACGGCGCCGCACCGAAAGTAATGCCTGAATCCGTTTCGGCGCTTTGGCGCGGGAACAGCCCGAGAATGACGCCGCCCATCTGGAAGAAGGCGACGCCCTCGGTGATCCCGGCATGGCGGGTGAGGCCCATCGCCTCGTAGAAGCGTGTGGCGCGCTCGAGATCATCGACGGCAATGGTGATGATGGAGATGCGAGGCTCCATGTCTATTCTCCGTCCCTATTCCTCCGTCCATTCCGGCTTGCGCTTGCCGATGAAGGCGCCGATGCCCTCTTCCGCGTCGCGCGCCAGCATGTTGTCGACCATGACGCGGCCGGTGTAGGCATAGGCGTCGACCAGCCCCAATTCGGCCTGCGCGTAAAAAGCTTCCTTTCCGGTCTTGACGACCAAGGCCGATTTTGCAGCAATGGTTTGCGCGTATTTGGTGACAATCTGATTGAGATATTCGCGCGGCACGACGCGGTTGATGAGGCCGAATTCCTTGGCCGTCGCCGCATCGATGGTCTCGCCGGTCAAAAGCATCTCCATCGCGTGCTTGCGCGAAACGTTGCGCGACAGCGCCACCATCGGCGTCGAGCAGAACAGCCCGATATTGACGCCCGGCGTGCAAAAGGTCGCCTCGTGCGAGGCGATCGCCAGATCGCAGCTCGCGACCAGTTGTGCCCCGGCCGCCGTCGCCAGGCCATCGACCTCGGCGATCACCGGCCTCGGATGGCGCACGATCGCCTGCATCAGTGCCGCGCAGGCGGAAAACGTCTCCTCGAAGAACGCCTTGCCGCGATCGGCATCGGTGCGGCGCGCGGTCATTTCCTTGAGGTCGTGTCCGGCGCAGAACATTTTTCCGGCCGCCGCCAGGACGATGACGCGGACGGATCTGTCGGATTTGGCACGGTCGAGTTCCGCCGTCAGCGCCGCCATCACCGCCAGCGACAGCGCATTGGCCGGCGGATTGGCGAGCGTCAGGCGGAGCACGCCCTTGTCCAGCCTCGTGACAACAGGACCTTCGGCAACAGCAGGCTTGATGGCGACGATTTCAACCATTTTTCAAACCTCTTCCCATGTCTCCAACCTCATTATTGGCCAGCGGCATCGGGTTCGCGGGGCCATGGAACAAAAGAACTAGCACGCTGCCGATTGAAGAACAGGCTTAAGGCGTGTTTTCTCAGGCCACGGCACATATAGGAAACCGCCTATGCCTGCGCAAAAAAATCTCAAGCCGGTGCTGACCGCGGCGCAGGTCAATGCGCTGATGGAGACCGTCTATCCGCAGCTCAACGACCAGTTCACCTTCTACGAAGCGATCGAGGTGTTTGCGGGCGGCTGCACGGTACGCCTGAATGCCGACGAGCGGCATTTGCGCCCCGGCGGAACCGTGTCGGGCCCGTCGCTGTTCACGCTGGCCGACATAGGCGGCTATGTCTGCGTGCTTTCGCATGCCGGGCCGGACGCGCTTTCGGTCACCACCAATCTCACCATCAATTTTGTCCGCAAGGCCGAGGCCGGACCGATCGATGGTCATTGCCGCATCCTGAAGCTTGGCAAGAGCCTGATGGTGTTCGAAATCGACATCGTCGCCGGACCGGACGGACACACGGTAGCGCACGCCACGGGAACCTATTCAATCCCGCCGAAGCGGTTTGATCATGTGGTAAAATAATACCTTTATCTCAAACCTTTGTTTTTACTGTGTCTTGTCCGCCCTGTTGGTTTTCATCAGCCTTGACGTGATACCTCCCCCTCGCCTATAAGCCCTCACGGAACAGCGGCCCGCGAAGGCCGCCGTTTTGTTATTGGCGGCGGGCGAGCTCTCGGCGTCAATCCAAGCAACAAGAAACGCCTTTCCTTGTCGTTCGTCGATGGGGAAGGTCCGAACCGAAAGCAACAATCCATGGCAACCTTTTCGCAGAAGCCTGCGGATGTGGTGAAGAAGTGGGTGCTGATCGACGCCGAGGGTCTCGTCGTCGGCCGTCTCGCCACTGTCATCGCCAATCATCTTCGCGGCAAACACAAGCCCACCTTCACCCCGCATGTCGACGACGGCGACAACGTCATCGTCATCAATGCCGACAAGGTGGTGTTCACCGGCAAGAAATTCACCGACAAGGTCTATTACTGGCACACTGGCCACCCCGGCGGCATCAAGGAGCGCACCGCGCGCCAGCTGCTCGAGGGCCGTTTCCCCGAGCGTGTCGTCGAGAAGGCCGTCGAACGCATGATCCCGCGTGGTCCGCTCGGCCGTCGCCAGATGAAGAATCTCCGCGTCTATGCAGGCACGGAACATCCGCATGTCGCCCAGCAGCCCGTCACGCTCGACGTGGCCAAGCTGAACGCCAAGAACAAGAAGGTTTCGTAAAATGGCTGAGCTTTCCTCGCTCGCAGAACTCGGAACTGCCACCGGCAACACCAACACGCAGCCGGCTGCACCCGTCCACGTCCAGAAGCTCGACAAGTCGGGCCGCGCCTATGCCACCGGCAAGCGCAAGAACGCCATCGCCCGTGTCTGGGTGAAGCCCGGCTCCGGCAAGATCGTCGTCAACGACAAGGTGTTCGCCGAATATTTCGCGCGCCCGGTCCTGCAGATGATCCTCAACCAGCCGATCATCGCCGCCAACCGCGCCGGCCAGTACGACATCGTCGCCACCGTCATCGGCGGCGGCCTTTCCGGCCAGGCCGGTGCCGTGCGTCACGGCATCTCCAAGGCGCTGACCTATTACGAGCCGGCGCTGCGCGGCGTGCTCAAGAAGGGCGGCTTCCTGACCCGCGACAGCCGCGTCGTCGAGCGCAAGAAATACGGCAAGGCGAAGGCCCGCCGCTCGTTCCAGTTCTCGAAGCGCTAAGCACTGCTTCTGCTTCAGACAGTCGAAAAGGCCGCCTCCGGGCGGCCTTTTCTTTTGGTGCCGAGCCCACCCGCGCCTGCGGCGCGACATCCCCATCAAGAGCCATCAAGGGGAGGTAGAAGGTCGGGACAGCTTCCCGCTCGCCGAACGGTCTGCAAAAGCCGGCCGGGCGCCGGACGATGGTCTGAGTGTAAAGCGCGACGCCCTACCTCCCCTCGATGGGGAGGTCGGTGCGCAACGCCGGGTGGGGTGACGGCGCCGGGCGCAGTTCATGCCCGACGCAGGCCTCAGGTCCGGCTGTCCCTGATGAAATCGATAAACGCCCGCAACGGCGCCGGCACGAGACGCCGGCCGGGATAATAGAGGAACGGCCCGGGGAAGCTCTGCACCAAGGTTCGAGGACGGGTTCGAGCGCACCGCTCTCGAAGTAAGGGCGAAGCCAATCCTCGAACAGGCTGACAATGCCGGTACCGGCGATGGCTGCATCGACGGCGAGATCGGCCGCTCCGCCCAGGGTCACGAGAAGCGGCCCCGTCGGATCGACCCGCACCACCTCGCCGTCGCGCTCGAATTCCCATGGCGGCATCGCCCCGCTGGCGAAGCGGCCGCGCAGGCAGGCGTGACCGAGCAGGTCGCGCGGGTGTTGCGGCCGGCCATGGCGGTCAAGGTAGGCAGGGCTGGCGGCGGTGGCAAAGAGCTGAAGGCGCGGTCCGATCGGCACCGCGATCATGTCCTGTTCCAGCCGCTCGTCGTAACGGATCCCGGCATCGCAGCCTGCCGCCAGTACGTCGACAAAGCTCTCCTCGGCGATCACCTCCAGCCGGATGCCGGGATAGGCAGCGAGAAACCCAGGGACGATGCTGGGCAGCACCAGCCGCGCCGCGCTGACCGGCACGTTGAGGCGCAACGTGCCTGCCGGCCTGTCGCGGAAGCCATTCACAACGTCGAGGGCCGATTCCACCTCGGTCAAGGCTGGGCCGAGCCGGGCCAGCAAGCTCGCGCCGGCTTCGGTCGGGACGACGCTGCGGGTCGTCCGGTTGAGCAGCCTGACACCGAGCTGCGTCTCGAGGCGGCGCACCGCCTCGCTCAAGCCCGACGCACTGCCGCCGCTGGCGCGGGCGCCATCTCGAAAACCCTTGGCCCGCGCCACGGCGACGAAGGCGTTCAGATCTCCGAGATCGACCTTCATTGTTCGACATTCCGTACAGCCCGTGCGGAATGTACCCAATTATCGTGAGATCGGACAGCGCCTATCTCAACCTCATCCTGAACGGAGATAGACCATGTCCAGCATTGACCTTTCCGGCACGTTCACTCTCGGCGACCGCACCGTGAAGCGGCTCGGCTACGGCGCCATGCAGCTCGCAGGACTCGGCGTCTTTGGTCCGCCCAAGAACCATGGCGCAGCATTGGCCGTGCTGCGCGAAGCTGTTGCGCTTGGGGTCAATCACATAGACACCAGCGATTTCTACGGCCCGCACGTCACCAATCTACTCATCCGTGAAGCGCTCGCGCCCTATTCCGACGATCTGACGATCGTCACCAAGATCGGCGCCCGTCGCGGCGCGGATGGCTCGTGGCTCCCGGCCTTCTCGCCCGAAGCGCTGACGGAGGCGGTGCACGAAAATCTGCGCAATCTCGGGCTCGACGTGCTGGACGTCGTCAATCTCAGGATCATGTTCGACGCGCATGGCCCCGCCGAAGGGTCGATCGAGGCGCCGTTCACTGTGCTGGCCGAGCTTCAGCGACAGGGCCTGGTGCGTCATATCGGGCTCAGCAATGTCACATCTGCACAGATCGAAGAGGCGCGACGGATCGCCAGGATCGTCTGCGTGCAGAACCAATACAATCTGGCCCACAGGGGCGATGACGCCTTGATCGGCAAACTCGCCCGCGACAGCATCGCCTATGTGCCGTTCTTTCCGCTCGGCGGCTTCAACCCGCTGCAGTCGTCTACCCTGTCCGGCGTCGCTCAGCGCCTGGGCGCCACACCGATGCAGGTCGCGCTCGCCTGGCTGCTCGGTCGCGCGCCCAATATCCTGCTCATCCCCGGCACGTCTTCCGTTGCGCATTTGCGGGAGAATCTTGCCGCGGCCGAACTTGAACTGCCGGAGGATGCCGTGAGGGAGTTGGACGGCGTGGCGATGGCGGCATGAGGATTGGCGAAAGCGGCAACGAGCCAATCTCGCCATGATCGACAGGCTGGCGGGACAGCGCCCCCCTCTGCCCTGCCGGGCATCTCCCCCACTTGGGGGGAGATTGGCAGCTTCGCGGACAGCGCCCTTTTTGCAAGGTTGGTGGTTGGCGAAATCAGTGATGAAGGCCAAATCTCCCCCCAAGTGGGGGAGATGCCCGGCAGGGCAGAGGGGGGCGCGAAGGATCGCTACAGAGCGCTTTTATTCTGAGCCGCTGCATTCTTCGGCGGATGTCACGGAATGGATCCCAGGGTCTGCAGCGCGTCGCTTCGCTCCTTGCTCCGCCCTGGGATGACGAAGGCATGGTGGCCTGTGGCTAATCCCCAGCGTCAGAGATGGTGGCTGCAGGCCGGCCGGCAGCGCGACCGCCGGTCAAAGAACCAAATCCACGGTGCAGAGGAACTAGTTGATGCTCGCCGTATTCGCCGGCTCCGCCGGCCGCGCCGCATCCGAATAGGGCACGCGGTAGCCGTTTGCCGCCAGCCAGTCGATCGCCGCTTTCGGCTCGTCGGTCTGGATGATGGTGGCGCCGCGCTCGGCCCAGAAGCCGTAGGTCTCGCGCGGCAGGCTGGCGAACACCGCCAGTTCATCGCCGCGACCGCCGGCAAGGAAGCCGCCCGGCTTGTTGACGATGGCGTAGGTATTGGCCCAGATGTGCCAGTCGCCCCTTATCGCCGCGGCGCGCATGCGCGGGCTGAACAGCGGACCGCCGGTCTCGGTCAGCGTCTCGGCGCCGTCCCGCCAGTTGATCATCTCGACCGCGCGCGGCGAAAAGGCGCCGCTGACCTTCTCGGCAAAACCGGCGTCGCGAACCGCGTCGTCGGCAATGATCGGCATGAATTGGAAACCGCTGCCGATCGCGCCCATGGCTGCCTTGACAGTGGTGATCCTGGCCGGGTTCCACAGGTTCTCCTTGACGATCACCTGTTCGGCCATGCCAAGGTCACGCGCCACCGCGATCATGCCGGCCAGGCTGTCGACGTCGAGCTTGTTGTCGATGTTGACGAGGATTCTGTCCCTGGTCGCCATCAGCATCTCGCGCAGCGTCGGAACCGACTCGTCGGTGACGGCGCCGGTGCCTTCGATCACCAGCCTGCAGGTTTTGAGTTCGGCCAGCGTGCGCTTGACCACCTCGCCCTTGCAGTTCGTCGTGCGGTCGAGCCAGCTGTCATGCATGACGACGAACTGGCCGTCCTTCGAGCGCCTGACATCGACCTCGACGATTTCGGCGCCAAGCGCGATCGATGCCTCGAGGGCGGCGATCGAGTTCTCCGCAAACAGCGTCTTGCGGGCCTGCAGGCTGCCGGCGCGGTGCGCCGCCACCATGACATGGTCGCGCCATTGGTTGGCGTGTTCGAAACGGTCGAGAATCTGCCTGGCGCGTGTTTCGCCAGCCAATGCCGAGCCAGTGAACAGCACCGAGGCGGCGGCAAGCACAAGGTTCAGCCAAGTCGTTCGCATGAGAATCGCTCCTACCGGATGCAAACCCGGATAAGCGACGCGCGTGACAGCCCAGTGAACGAAGCCGGCTTCGCAAATGCCGGAAAGTCAGGTCAATGCCGGCTGAAGCGGCTGTTCTTCAATCTCGACTTGCCGAGATCGATGCCGCCGTCCTGGCGGTCGGTGGCCGGCCTGGCGCGCTGAAATCTGCTGCGTTCCCCGGCTGACAACCATCCCGCGTAAGGACGGCTGGCTACTTTCGGTTGTATTCATGCATATCTACGCAAATTCCGGGTTGGCCATGCGGGCTCACCTGGCAAGCAAGAAGTTGTGACCGAGCTCGAACGGCCATGGCCCTCGGAAGGGGTCGCATTTCCTGGAATTATATCCAATAAGGTTGCGCCTCGACGCACAGGAGATCGCTTCATGCCGAACACCAACATCGACCACGCCTTCACCGCCCGGGCCAGGACGGGTGCGTCCTTCGAGCCGACCTATGCCGGCGCGCTGTCGTTCATGCGACGCAAATACTCGAAGGACGTGAAGGGCGCGGACGCGGTGGTGTGGGGCATCCCATTCGACGCCGCCGTCACCAACCGGCCGGGCGCGCGTTTCGGACCGCAGGCGATTCGCCGCGCCTCGACCATCCTCGACAACGACCCGCAATACCCATTTTCGCGCGATCTGTTCGAATATCTCGCCGTGGTCGACTATGGCGATTGCCTGCTCGACAGCGGAAACCACCAGAAGACGCCGGGGACGATCGAGCGCGAGGCGGCAAAGATCCTGAAATCCGGCGCCTTCCTGCTATCGCTCGGCGGCGACCATTTCGTCACCTGGCCGCTGCTCAAGGCGCATGCCGCCATCCACGGTCCGCTGGCCCTGGTGCAGTTCGACGCCCACCAGGACACCTGGCCGGACGACGGCAAGCGCATCGATCACGGCTCCTTCGTCGGCCGTGCGGTCAAGGAGGGGATTATCGATCCCGACCGTTCGATCCAGATCGGCATCCGCACCCATGCGCCTGACACCTTCGGCATCAAGATCCTGTACGGCCACGAAATCGAGGACATGCGCGCGTCCGATATCGCCTATGCCATCGTCGACCGCACCGGCGGCAAGAAGGCCTACGTCACGTTCGACATCGATTGCCTCGACCCGGCCTTCGCGCCCGGCACCGGCACACCGGTCGCCGGCGGGCCGTCCTCGGCAAAGATCCTGTCGGTGCTGCGCCAGATCAATCAGCTCGATATCGTCGGCGCCGATGTCGTGGAGGTTGCGCCGGCCTATGATCACGCCGATATAACGGCAATTGCCGGGTCGACGGTGGCCATGCACTATCTCGGGCTGCTGGCGGAACGAAAGGCCCGGCTCGAAGAGCTGAACAATGGCAATCACATTGTTGCCGGATTGAACCAGGCAAGTGGCATATAATTTCGAACTATCAGGGAGTTCAGGCAGGCAAATGAAACCGAAAATCTTCATCGACGGCGAGCACGGCACCACCGGTCTCCAGATCAGGGCGCTGCTTGCCGAGCGCGGCGACCTGGAGATCATCTCGATTCCGACCGAGCGCCGCAAGGAACCGGCAGCCAGAGCCGAGTTCCTCAACGCCGCCGATGTCGCGATCCTGTGCCTGCCGGACGCAGCCGCGAAGGAAAGCGTCTCGCTGATCAGCAACGACACGACAAGGGTTATCGACGCCTCGACGGCGCATCGCGTGGCAGAAGGTTGGGAATATGGTTTTGCCGAAATGGACAAGGCTCAGGGTCGCAAGATCGCTTCGGCGAAGCGCGTCACCAATCCAGGCTGCTGGCCGCAAGGGCCGATCGCGACGCTGAGGCCGCTGGTGGCGGCCGGGCTGTTGCCGGCGGATTTTCCGGTCACCGTCAACGGTATTACTGGCTATTCGGGCGGCGGCCGGCCGATGATCGAGGACTATGTCGCCAAGGGCGAGGATGCCTCGGAATTCCTGCCCTACGGGCTGACCCTGCAGCACAAGCATGTGCCGGAGCTCAGGACCTATGCGAAGCTGTCGCATGATCCGATCATGCAGCCGGCGGTCGGCAATTTCGCGCAAGGCATGATCACCGTGGTGCCGCTGCAGCTCGGCGGCCTCGACTATGTGCCGACCGGCGCCGAGCTTCATGCGGCGATCGCCGACCATTTCGCCGCCATCGATGGCGGCGTGGTCGAGGTGGCGCCCTATGCGCATCTGGAGCGCGTGCCGGAGATCGATCCCGAAGTCTACAACGGCACCAACCGGATGATGCTCCATGTCTTCGCCAACGACGACAGGGCCCAGGCGCTGCTGTTCGCCGTCTACGACAATCTCGGCAAGGGCGCCTCGGGCGCTGCCGTGCAGAACATGGATCTGATGCTCGGCCTCAAGAACTGAATGGACGCGCCGGCATTCCCAGGCCGCTGGAAGGTCGACGCGCCAGAACTGATTGCCGAGACGTTCAGCAGCCGCATCTGGAAAGTTGTTCGCGAGGACGGCTCGCCGGCGATCGTCAAGGCGCTCAAAGCTTTCGACGACGTCGAGGACGAGTTGCGCGGCGAGCATTTCCTCGCCTGGCGGCGCGGCGAAGGCGCGGTACGGCTGCTCGGCCGCGACGGCCACTGCATGCTGCTCGAATATGCCGGTGAAACCTTGCTGTCACAGGTTCTCGCCGAGCAGGGCGACAATGCCGCCACAGCAATCGCGGCCGAAGTGATGGCAAGACTGTTCTCGCCATCCGACCACCCTGCCCCACCAGACCTTCAGCCGTTGCGGGTGCGGTTTTCCAGTCTGTTCAACAAGGCGAAGATCGATCGCGACGCCGGCGAAAAGAGCTTTTACGTCGAAGCGGCTGCGACCGCGGAACGGCTGTTGGCCAATCCTGTCGAGGTGCTGCCGCTGCATGGCGACCTGCATCACGACAACATCATGCTGGGAGCGCGCGGCTGGCTGGCGATCGACCCGAAGGGCGTTCTCGGCGATCCCGGCTTCGACGCGGCGAACATGTTCTACAATCCGCTCGGCCGCGACGAGCTTTGCCGTGATCCCCGGCGGATTGCCGACATGGCCGAGATTTTCGCCAGAACGCTCGGCCAGACGCCGCCAGCCATTCTGGATCACGCCATCGCCTATGGCTGCCTGTCGGCGTCATGGCATCATGAAGACGGCAATGCGGTCGAGGAAAGCCGCGAATTGTCCATTGCCACGGCGATCAGGACGGTGCGGCTCAGCCTCTGACGGCGATCTGGTTGGGCATGGGATAAGCGCCCTTGGTGCCGCGCCAATGCGCTGCGGCAAAGCCCAACAGGACAAGCGCGAAAACCTGATGCGTCAGCGCCATGTGCAGCGGCACCTGCATCAGCAGCGTGCCGATGCCGATCAGGGCCTGCAGCAGCACCAGCACAAACAGCAGCGTCGCGCGGCGCGCATGGGTGGTGCCGGGCTGGCGCCGGTGCGTGGCGATCATGTGCCAAAGTGCTGCGACGAAAATAGCGTAGGCGCCGAGCCGGTGGATGAACTGGACCGTCTTCGGGCTCTCGAAGAAGTTGCGCCATGCCGGCTCGAGGATCAACAGGTCGCCGGGGATGAGCTTGCCGTCCATCAGCGGCCAAGTGTTGTAGCTCAGGCCGGCATCGAGCCCGGCGACCAGCCCGCCGAAATAGATCTGGATCAGCGCCAGCAGCACCAGAAAGCCGGCCAGACGCTGGGTCGAGCGGTCGGCCGCGGGCTCGGAATGCGGGGCCAATCCACGCGCGACCACCATGGTCGCGGTGAAGATCAGCGCCGCCAGCGTCAGATGCGTCGCCAGCCGGTATTGGCTGACGGAGACGCGGTCGACCAGCCCGGACGCCACCATCCACCAGCCGATCGCGCCCTGCAGGCCGCCGAGAAGAAGAATGCCCAATAATTTCGGACCAAGACCGCGTTCGATGCGGCGCGTCGCCCAGAAAAACACCAGCGGCACGGCGAAAACCACGCCGACACCGCGCGCCAGGATCCGGTGCAACCATTCCCACCAGAAGATCGACTTGAACGCTTCGAGGCTCATGCCCTTGTTGAGCTCGGCATATTGCGGGATCTGCTGGTAGCGCTGGAATTCCTCCTGCCATTCGGCGTCGTTGAGCGGCGGGATGATGCCGTGGATCGGCTTCCATTCGGTGATCGAAAGGCCGGATTCGGTGAGCCTGGTGGCGCCGCCGACCAGCACCAGCACAAACAGCACCAGGAGCACGACGTAGAGCCAGCCGCGCACCAGCACCCGGTTGCGCAGGTCGCGGTCGCGGGTCACGAAAGGCGCGGCAGCTATGGCAGCCATGGTCTTGTCCCGGCAGGTTGCAGTCGCGGATTGGTGAACCATCGCAATCCAACTGGCAAGACCGGACAGCGCGGCACGCCGTCGCGCCGCTTCTTGGCTGTTGCGTGCCTCTTCCGTTGGGCCTAAGCGATAGGGATCAACCGGATCGCGAAATGCCCATTCGCCTGAAAAAGCTGATCGGAACAATCCTGCTGGTGGCGCTGGTCATCGTCTATGCGCTGGTCGCATCGATCGTGGCGGTTGCGCAACTGGCGGAATCGGGACCGTGGGCGCATTTCCTGTTCTTCCTGCTCAGCGGCATGCTCTGGGTGCTGCCGGCCATGGGCATCATCAAATGGCTGATCCTGGAGCCGCCGCGGCCGAAGAATTGAAGCTCGCTCGCCGCCGCGGTGAAAGCCTGACGCTTGCTACCCGAGGTGTAGGGCAGCTCAGGGTGGTTTTCTGCCTTCCGTGTCGCCGATCGGAACGCGCCGGCGGCACCAATTGTTGTCGTTCGCTTGCTGCCCACGGAACGACCGCTTTCCACCGTTGCGGTCATTCATGCCGACGGCTTGGTCCGCCCGCGGGTCACTCATTGGGCTGCGTTCATAAACTTGACCGGCCAAGCCACCGGACAATTTCGTAAGCCAGCATAGGGCGGCGAAACCCCTTCAGTGTCAGTTCGCCAACTGGAACGGATTCGACCAATGATTCGACGGCGCCAAGAACCCGTTGGCTGACGAGAATCTGGCGAGACTTGGCCTCCTCGCACAATCGGGCCGCATGGTTCGACACAGTGCCGATGACCGCGTAGTCCGCGCGCTGATCGAAACCGATCCGCCCGATGGTGGCGTGTCCCCGGGCGATACCGATGCCGAAGCCAAGCAAGTAGTCCCGTTTACGCCATCGCTCTGAATGCTCGTCAATTGCGTCACGCATCGCCGCAGCCATTGAGACAGCCCTCTCGGTGTGATCGGCACAGGGCAGCGGATCGTTGAAAACAACAACGATACCGTCGCCCACGAACCGCTCCAAAGTCCCCTCGTGACGGACGATCTGTTCGCCGAGACAGGAATGGTACTCGCCAAGAACCGTCATTACCTCCTCGGGCTCGGCAGTCTCGGCGAAGGCTGTAAAGCCGCGCAAATCGCAGAAAACGACGGTCACCTCGCGACGATGGCTTTGAAGAAGCGCGTCGCCATTGCCTGCCGCAACGACAAGGTCGGCGACCTGCGCGGGAAGAAACCGTCGGAGCCGGCCCATTCGCTCGATCTCCGTAACCTGCTCCGCCACTGTTTGTTCAAGAGAGCGATTCCATGCAGCCAATTGTGCTGCCTGACCCTCGAGGAGCCGCGTCTGGCTCTCCACGGTGTCGTAAAGCGCCTTCTGGCGTAGCATCGACCGCACGCGCGCCACTAGCGCTCTGTGCTCGAACGGCTTGGTTAGATAGTCGTCGCCGCCGGCATCCAATCCCTCGACTACATCCCGCGTATCGGCTTTTGCGGTGACAAGGATAACCGGGATCGATCGCAGCGAAACGTCTGCCTTGAGCATCCGCACGACGCTTATCCCGTCGAGCTTCGGCATCATGATGTCGAGGAGGATGAGGTCCGGCCTGAGGCTGCGCACCTTCGCAAGCCCCTCTTCGCCGTCGGCTGCTGTTACCACTTCGTAGCCATTCGCCTCGAGGCGCATACGCAGGATTTCGAGGTTTTCCGGGGTATCGTCGACGGCGAGAATGCGAGGCGGATCGTGCAAGGCCCTGTCTCCTCTAGGAAAGCAACTCCCGGATCTTGGCAAGCAGCTGGCGCGGACTGAATGGCTTGGCAATGTAGCCATCGCACCCGGCAGCAAGGGCTTTCGCCTCATCGCCCGACAATGCGTAGGAGGTGACGGCGACTATCGGAATGTGCCGGAGCGCCGGGTCAGCCTTTATGCGGCGGGCAGCTTCATATCCGTCGATCACCGGAAGCTGAATGTCCATCAGGATCAGGTCTGGCTTCTCAGCTGCAGCGGCAGCGACACCGGCAGCACCGTCCGCGGCCTCGATCAGTTCGTATTCGGTGGTGGCGATGAGATCGCGTACGATCTGCCGGTTGTCCTCGGTGTCTTCCACCATCAGGATTCTCTTGCTCATGTTGCCTTCACATCCTCTCCCACCCGGATCGGTATCGCCATGCGGAATGTCGAGCCTGAACCGGGCACGGATTCGACGCCTATGGTTCCACCGTGCATTTCCACGATACGCTTCGAGATCGCTAGGCCGAGGCCCGTGCCACCCTTCTGCCTGGTGCTGCTGCTGTCGACCTGTTGGAATTCGTCGAAGATGAGCGCCTGGTCTGTGGGTGCAATGCCGGGACCCGTGTCGCGCACGATGATCTCAAAGTGCCCGTCGACCGCATCGGCAAGAATGTCGATCGCGCCCCTCTCGGTGAACTTGACGGCATTGCCGGCAAGATTGAGCAGGACTTGGGTCAGGCGGCGTTCGTCCCCGCGACCCAGCGGAAGATTTTCGGCGACGGTCGCAGCGAGCGAAAGCCCTTTTGAACGCGCCAGCGGCTCCACAGCTGTAACGGTCGATCGAACAATTTGCCCAACGGAATAATCCTCCAGCGCCAGCGTGAGCTGGCCCGCTTCGATCTTTGAAAGATCGAGCACGTCGTTGATGAGCCCCAAGAGATGACGGCCGTTTGCTTGCACGCGCGCAATAGTCGTCTTGGCCTTGTCCGGGAGCTCGCCGTAAATCCCGTCGACCAGCAATTCGGTGAAGCCCAGAACTGAATTGAGCGGCGTCCTGAGTTCGTGGCTCATATTCGCGAGGAACTGAGACTTGTGGCGGCTGGCCGTCTCCAGCTCCCGGCCTTTTTCCTCGATCTCGCGGAACAGCTTGGCATTCTGGATTGCGAGCACCGATTGCGCTGCGAACGTCTCCAGCAGATGAATGATTTGCTGGTCGAATTCACCTGGCTTGCGGCGCCTGACGACGAGCGCGCCGACGAGCTTGTTCGGCCTGAGCAGCGGAACCACCAAAACGCTGCGATATCCGGCGTCGAGGACGATCTTCTGAGCGGGAGACGGCGTTCCTTCGCTGAGATCCGGTACCTGGACAGGTGCACAGCGCCGTGCCGCGTCGCCAATTCCGGGATCGTTCAGCCCGATGGCCTGGTCGGAAATCGCGGCGATGAGTTCGTCGCTCATCCCATAGGTTGCGCGCGGGCGAAATTGTTGCCTGGTGCTGCTGAACACATAGATGGTGCCCGCATCCGTGTCCGACAATTGAACCGCCTTCGCAACGATCGTCTGTAGCACCGTGTCGAGATCGAGCGTCGAATTGACCGCCTTGCTGACTTCCCCGAGCGCCTCCAGTTCGCCGACCGAGCGCGCAAGCTCGGCCGTGCGCGCCTGCACCTCTTGATAAAGCCGCCCCAGCTGTTCGGACGTCTGGTTGACATTGCCGGCAAGCACTCCGAGCTCGTCCCGGTTGGTGACGGCAACCTGTTGGGCAAAGTCGCCGGCCGCTATCTGGCGCAGACGCGTCTCAATCTTCTTGACCGGCTCGATCAACGACCAGGAGATGATGTAGCCCAGCCCCAGCGCCAGCAGGATGCTGCCCACCGCAAAGGAGAGCACAATCAGTCGGGAGGTCCCGTACGCCCCCTCGGTCGTTTCGATTGCCGCCACCATGTCGGCTTCGGCCATATTGACCAGTTGATTGGTCAGCCGCTCCAGGCGGTCGGCCGAGGGCATGATCTCAGCCTGCTGAACCGTACGCGCCTCCTCCGTGCGGCCGGCACGGAAGAGCTCCGCGACATGTGTCACGCCGGCCGTAACCCGTTCGTACTCCTGCCGGACTTCGCCGAGTACTTCCGCCTCACTTTCGGCGACGAACTCCATGCGGTCGAGGTCGTAGCCAAACTGATTGAGCTGGCGCAGCGCCGCATCCAGCATCCGGTCGTCCTGAAGCAAAAGTGCGGTCGAGATGCCATAGAGTTGGTTCGTCGTATCGTGCTGCACCTGGCGATAGGCTGCGATCCTGCGCTGCAGCTTGATCAGCTCGGTCGTCTGATCGTTCACCCCACTCAGCACCTGTAACCCGACAGCCCCGAGCACGATCAGCAGCCCGACGATCGACAGGAATGCGATCAGCAGCTTGGTCTGGACGCGCGCCGGCAGCCGCGCAACCCAGCCGACCAGCCGGTTCGTGATTTTATTTGGATTCGTCCAAGAGGCTGAGAAGGTCACCCCGGAACTCCTCCAGGTCGAACCGAACGCCAAGATACTGTACACGCAAGATGCCATCCGGGTCTACGAGTGACGTCAGGAAGGTGTGGTCGACGTCTCCCCCCGTCGTCTTCCTCGCGAAAACGCCATATTTGCGAACCACTTCGCGGATGGCGGCGGGCTCTCCGGTAAGGAACGCCCAGCCCTTGAGATCGGCGCCGAAATTTTCGGCATACTGCCTCAAGACCTCGGGTGTGTCCCGCTCCGGATCGACGGTAATGGAAACGAAAGCGATCTTGTTGCCGAACGCAGATCCCAGCTCGTCCTGAACCCGCACCATCAAGGCGGTCAGGATCGGGCAGGTATCTGTGCAGGAGGCAAAGATGAAGGTGACGGCGACGACCCTACTGCGATAATCGGCAAGCGCTACTGGCCGATTGTCCTGAGAGGTGAGCACGAAGTCGGGCGCGGGGCCGATCACCGGCAACCGTTCGTTGTGCATCGAGTCGTGTGAAAGCCCCTGCGTTGGAAAGACGAGCACGGCCAGCACCAGGACACCCGCCGGCCACGCGCTCACGTCTTCAACTCGCGCTTGATCTCCTCGAGGAAGCGCCAGTCGGTGAATCCGGAGATGACTTCCTTTGGGGTCTTCTTGATCATGCCCAGCTCGTTCAGCCGAAGCGCAAAGAAGCGGACCGAGTCTTCCGGGTCGTACTCTCGCCAAAGCCCATAGCGGCTATCGTTCAAAGTCATCAGCACGCACTCGTGCGAGAAACCGAGGGCAGCCATCCGCTGCGCCACCTGTTCAGGCTGCTGGTGACAGATGTCGGTCGCCTTGAGGATGGCACGCAAAGCGCGCTTCGTCGCCACCGGATTAGCCCGCATGAAATCGGCATTGGCGGCAGCCATGCAGCAGAAATAATTCGACCACGGGCGATCATGGGCGATGTTGACGACGACATGACCGACATTTCGCGGGCACGGCTTCTCGGGCCCGAGCGGAAAGCCGATGAATGCATCGACCTCACCGGCGATGAAGAGCTCGGCCTGGCTGACCGACGCGTTCACGACCCAGTTGATGTCGGAGGCAGGTTTGAGCCCGACATAGGCTGCCATCATGCTGACCAGCATATGATCGGTAGTACCGAAGTCGTTTATGGCTACCCTCTTCCCGCGCAAATCCGCAACACTCTGGATGCTCTGATTGGCACGCAGTTCGTAGCATCCCACCTGGACGCCGGAGAGCACCGTCAATGGCCTTCCAGCGTCCGCCAGGGGCAGGTAGTCGGACCAGGCAGGCATGTCGAAATCGACCTCGCCGTCCGTCAGCATGGCAGCCCCAGTGAGGGGCATCGGCACATACTGAACTTCCCTGAAACCCTCCTCGTGAAGAAACTCCTCGGCCATCACTAGCGGAGCGATACAGGCGGCAGCAGGCATCGCGAGGCGGATAGTGGTCGTCTCGGGTGGCGGCTCGGCCTGGGCTCGCGTCGCGGTGCCGATAAGGCCCGCGGCGCCGACCGCCGCGGCGCCGGCCAGGAAGCGGCGGCGGTTTTGGATGATTTGCATGGGGCTCTCCTTCCCTTGGAAAACGGCACTGCATGCGGGCCACGCCCTTACATCTTCAACTCGCGCTTCAGCTCGTCAAGGAAGCGCCAGTCCGTGCCTGCGGCGATGATCCTCTGCGGATTTGACTTGATCATGCCCGTCTCCTGCATGCGGAGCGCGAAGAAGCGGATTGACGCTTCGGCATCGTAGTCCCGCCAAGTGTCGTACCGGGTGTCGCTCAGCGTTTGCAGCGCGTAGTCATAACTGGGCAGGAAACCTCGATCGACTAGCTGACTGGCACTCCATGACGGATCGGACGCGCAAAGATCGGCGCCCTTCAAGATGGCCCGCAGCACACGCTTGGTTGCCACCGGGTACCTGTTCACATAATCGTCAGTGCCGGAAACCATGCAGCAGAAATGCTGCGACCAGGGGCGGTCGAGGGTCGTGTTGAGGATCGTGTGGCCAATCTTCTTGGCGCGCAGTTTCTGCGGCTGCGGCGGCGTGAAGAGGTACGCGTCGAACTTTCCTTCGGCGAAGCTCTTCGCCGGATCGCCTTGCTCGATGACCCACTCGATATCGTTGACGGGATCGAGCCCGACATAGGCGGCCATCAGGGCAACATAGACGTATGACGGCGTATCGAAGGTCTTCGTGCCCACCCGTTTGCCGCGCAGGTCCGTGATGTCTTTGATCCTGTCGTTGGCGATCAGTTCGAGGCATCCGGAATGCAGTCCGGTAAGGACCTTGATCGGCACGCCGGCCTCGATCGAGGCGATATGGATCGGCGCGTAGTTCACACTGAAATCCGTCTCGCCGCGCGCAATCCACTTCCACTGGTCGACGCTCTTGTCGCCTTGCACATAACGGACGTCGGTGAAGCCCTCCGCGCGCAGCAGCTCTCCGGCGATATACAAGCCGGCCCAGCAGTAGGCGCCATCGATCCACCGCGGCAAGCGGACGGAGGTCGTTTCCGGGGGTGGCTCGGCCCATGCCTGTGTCGCGGTCCCGATGAGCCCCGCGGCGCTGGCTGCAGCCGCGCCCGCCAAGAAGCGACGGCGGTTCTGGATGATTTGCATGGTGCTCTCCTTCCCTGGAAAGGCACTGAGTGCCCGCCCCCCGCTCACGTCTTCAGCTCACGTTTCACCTCGTTGAGGAAGCGCCAGTCCGTTCCGTTGGCGATAATCTGGTGGGGGCTCGTCTTGATCATGCCGGCCTCATGCAGGCGCAAGGCGTAAAACCGTACGGTGTCCTCGGGCTCGTATTCGCGCCACTTGCCATAAGGCACTTCATTCATCGTCTGCAGGGCATAGTCATAGTTGGCGGTGAACCCGTTATCGACGATCTGTTGCGCGACGCGCTGCGGCTCTGCGACGCAGAGGTCTGCCGCCTTGAGAATGGCGCGCAAGACGCGCTTGGTGGCGACAGGGTTGTTCCGAACGAACTCCGCATTGCCAGCCAACAAGCAGCAGAAGTACTGCGACCATGGACGGTCCACAGCGCTATTGACGATGACGTGACCGATTTTGCGGTCGCGCAACTCCTGCGGATCGGGTGGAAGGCCAAGGAATGCATCGATTTTGCCCTCAACAAAGAGCTCCTTTGGCTTGATGGATGGACTGGCAACCCAGTTGATGTCCCTCACAGGGTCAAGCCCGACATAAGTGGCCATACTTGCCAAGAACAGGTGGGGCCCTGATCCTATACTTGGCACGCCTACGGTCCTGCCCTTCAGGTCTGTGATGCGGTGGATCCCTTCGCTCCCGAAGAGCTCGAAGCATCCCGTGTGCACGCCGGAAACCACCGTGATCGGTATTCCAAGATCCATCGGCACGATGAGATTTCCCGCGTAGTTCAGGCTAAAATCCACCTCGCCTGCTGCAATACTCTTCGTCGTTGCGTCACCTAGCTCAACTGCAACATAGCGAACTTCGGTAAAGCCCTCTGCGTGCAGCAACTCCTTGGCGGCGTACTGTGGCGCCATGCAGATGGCAGGGAGTTTTGCGAGCCGGACCGTGGTCGTTTCGAGACCGCCCTCTTCGGCACGTGAATTTCGGGTGCCGACAACTCCGGCGACTCCTGCCGCCGCCATATTGGCCAAGAAGCGGCGTCTGCTTTGGACCTTCTGCATGGATATCTCCATCGTTAGCTTCGGCCAACGGGCAGTCGAGTCATCCGCGGGTCAAATCTGATGTCGGACTGAATCACTGAACGCGCATCCACTCGGCCGCCCCTTCAGTTGGACGCTGTTGTTGGAGCGAGTTGCTGTGCCGGCATCGATTGCGATGACGATGGCACTGGCGAACTCAAACCCGAAATCCGCTTCGCCGTTTGTCATTTTCATCGGCGTATTGACGCCCGCATCCACGTCCACATAGGTGAGGCCGGTAAAGCCGTCGGCGCGCAACAGTTCCTCGGCGAGGTAGAGAGGTGCGTTGCAGGTGGCGGGGGTATGGGTGAAGCGGACGGTGGTCGTATCGAGCAGGGCATTCTCGGCGGATGAATTGCGACCGCCGGCAAGTCCAACGGCGCCGATTGCACTCATACCGGCTAAGAAGCGGCGGCGGTTCTGGATGACCTGCATTTGGACGCTCCCTTCCGTGGATACGGCACTGCGTGCCGGCCACACGCTCACAGTTTCAGCTCGTGCTTCAACTCGTCGAGGAAGCGCCAGTCTGTTCCCTGGGCGATAATCTGTTGCGGGCTCGACTTGATCATGCCCGTCTCCTGCATTCGCAGCGCATAGAAGCGGACCGAATCCTCGGAATCGTAACCTCGCCACCTGTCGTGCTGGGCCTCTTTCAGCGTTATCAGAGCGAGGTCATAGCTGGGCAGAAAGCCTCGATCGACGAGTTCGCGCGCAGCCGATGCCGGATCCGACGCGCAGAAATCGATGGACTTCAGGATGGCGCGCAATATGCGCTTGGTCGCAGCAGGGTACTTGTCCACGTAATCAGTCCTGCCGGCGACCATGCAGCAGTAATATTGTGACCAGGGCCGGTCGACGGCGTTGCTGATGATCGTGTGGCCGATCTTCTTCGCGCGCAGGCCGGGCAACTCGGTGATGCCGGCGAGGAAGGCGTCGACCTTGCCTTCGATGAAATCCTGCATCGGAGAGATGCCCAACACCCATTCGATCTCGTGAACGGGATCAAGCCCAACATAGTTGATCATCAAGCTGAGAAAGACATGCGGGTGGTCGTTGAACGCCCAAATCCCGACCCGTTTGCCCTTTAGGTCGGCAATGCCGTTGACGCTGTCATTGCCCCGCAGTTCCCAGCAGCCTGTGTGCACGCCGGTCAGGATTTTGATACTTGCCCCTGATTCGATGCTCCGGATGTGCATCGACGGCATGTTGAAATCGAAATCCGTGACGCCGGCGGTAAGCCACTCGGTGTTGTCGACGTTGGTGTCGCCTTGCACGTAGCGGACATCGGTCAATCCGTCGGCGCGCATCAACTCGCCCGCGAGATAGAGCGACGCCCAGCAATAGGAGCCATCGATCCACCGCCCCAGACGGACGGAAGTCGTTTCCGGCGGTGGCTCCCCCGCAGCTTTGGATGGACGAATGTTGAAGAGTTGGGCTCCGCCGGCCGCCGTCAAGCCGGCCAGGAACGTGCGGCGATTTTGAATGATCTGCATGGGATCGCTCCCTCTCCCGAACTGCAAACGACAATTCCGGTCGGAACCGAGCAAAAAGAGGTTCCGGCAGAGGCAGATAGTCTCGTGGGCGCGCCGAACAGCTGCAGGTTGGAGCGCGCCTAGTCTGATGCGGGAGTCTTGCGCTCTCAGTCGCCGGCCCCGTGAGGTCCCAGCCAG
Source organism: Mesorhizobium sp. WSM4806 (assembly GCF_055811635.1). Lineage (NCBI taxonomy): Bacteria > Pseudomonadati > Pseudomonadota > Alphaproteobacteria > Hyphomicrobiales > Phyllobacteriaceae > Mesorhizobium > Mesorhizobium sp. WSM4806. The sequence goes on from NZ_JBVVQZ010000004.1 coordinate 245,096, forward strand.
CGATACGCAACTATACTCCCGATTGGCCCGCGTAGCGAGGGTAAAGCTCACTCAGCCTCAAACGATTATCCTTTACGCTGCCGCAGCTCCGCCAGACTAGCCCATCTGTCAGCCTACCGGTCGCGACCTCGCGCTGGCACAGTCTCTTCTTGCAAAGAGACCTTCGACAATAGGGCGTTGAACGTCCGCCCTGATAGTCGATTCAGACCTTGGGCGGACGGTTCGGGAATGACCGCCTTGGGTCACGACGTTCCCTTGACCTCCCATCAGGGATGGTCCGCAAAGGGTTTGCCCTCCACCGGAGTGTCTCACCGCTAGATGGTGACGAGCATCTTGCCGGCGTTGGCCAGCGGCGTCGTCACGCCCGACAGCATCGTGCGGATATGGGCAACGCTCTGATAGCGACCGTTGACCGAAATACGCGGCAGCGCGTGCAGGAAGCCGGCATGTTTGGCGCGCAGCACGCCGTGGCGTGTCGTCACCGCCGAGACATAGCCGGCGTCGCGGGCAAAGCCGACTTCGCGGTCACCAACGGCGCTGGCATAGCCATAGGGATAGGCGAAATGGCGCGGCGCCTCGCCAAGCTCGGCCTGCAATATGCCGCTGACGCCGTCGACCTCGTGCCGCGCATCGGCTTCGGAAAGCCGCTTCAGATTGCGATGATTGACGGTGTGCGCGCCGATCGTCACCAGCGGATGCCCTGCCATGGCGCGGATCTCGTCCCAGTTCATCAACAGGCTCTGGCGGTCGCCCAACTCGATACCGTTCGACCGCGCCAATTCGCGCAGCACCGCGCGCTGGTCCTCCTCGCGGACCTCCAGCGTCAGATAATCGTGCAGGCGCGCAAAGGCCTGGATTTTCTTGCCCGGGGTCGAGCAGTCGATCGTCACCGGACCGTTCGGTGTCGTCAAAACCAGCCGGTTGCGCGCGCTGACGATGTCCTCGACCACCTCCCACCATAGATCGGCGGCGCCGTTTATCAGCCCCGGCGCGACATAGATGGTGATTGGCGCGCCGTGCTTTTCCAGCACCGGCAGCGCCTCGGTCTTGTTGTCGCGATAGGCGTCGTCGGCGGTGATCGCCGCGAACTGGCCACCCTTGCCGCCGGCCTTGATGCGCTCGATCGCCTCGTCCAGGGTGACGAATGCATAGCCGTGCGCCTTCATGTCGGCGATGACAGCGTCGAGGAACTCAGGCGCGATGTTGAGATGCCGGTTGACGCTATCAGGCTTTTCCGGCGTGGCGGTGACCCGGTGCAGCATCAGGATGGCGCCGATGCCGCCGACGAACGGCTTGGCCAGCGGGGCAAGACCGGTATAGCGCACGACGTTGAGCGCCAGTTTCCGGATTGCCTCGCCCCCGTCGATCATTCATTCACCTTTTGCGCCTAGGCTCATCCAAGCACGGAATGCGCCTATGTGCGCCCCCAATCGCGGTGAATACGCCCTAAAGGATTGAGGTATGGTTGACGCCACCGCGTCATTTGACGGCAATCGGCTCGAGGCCATGCAGGCGGCGCCGCGCGCGGTACCTGCGGATCATGGCGGCCTGTCGGTGTCGGTCGCCGACGGTGCGGCACTTGCGGCCTATGCCGAGTTCTGCGGTTCAGCGCTGTTCGCGCCGGCGCAGAGCCCGGCCTGGATCCTGAACTGGGCCAGACATGCCGAAGCGGACACCGTCTTGGCGACGCTGAGCGCTGACGGCCGGCCGGTTTTTTGGTTGGCGCTGGAAGTCACCAGCCGCGGTCCGTTACGCGTCGCCCGTTTCATGGGCGGCCGCCATGCCAACGGCAATTTCGCCGCCGCCGACCCGTCCTGGCTGACCAGGGCGGATGGCGCGGCGATCCGCTCGATGCTGGCGGCGATCGCCAGGGCGCGGCCGGACATCGACCTCGTCTCGCTGGAACGGCTGCTGCCCGATCTCGACCGCGTTGCCAATCCGCTTCTGTCCCTCCCGCATTTTCCCAGCCCCAACCTGTCGCTGGCCGTCGACCTGGCGGGAGGTTTTGATGCCCTGCTCTCCCGCGCCAGCGGCAAGCGCAGGCGCAAGAGGCACCGCTCGCAGGCGCGCAAGTTTGGGGCCGTCGGCAGCCACCGCCGCATCGAGGCCCGGACGGCGGACGAGGTGAACAGGTTGCTCGATGCGTTTTTCGAGATGAAGGAGTTCCGCTTCCGCAAGATGGGCATCGCCAACGTCTTCGGCGAGCCACAGGTTCGTGCTTTCTTCCGCGCCTTGTTCGTCGAAGCGCTCTCCGACGACACGCCGTCCTTCGTGCTGCATGGGCTCGAAGTCGCCGGCAAGCTTCGCGCTGTCACCGGATCGAGCCGCTCGGGAAAACGCCTGATCTGCGAATTCGGAGCGATCGCCGACGACGACCTCGCCCATGCCAGCCCCGGCGACTTCCTGTTCTTCGACAACATCGAGGAAGCCTGCGAGAAGGGGTTCGATGTCTATGATTTCTCGGTCGGCGACGAACCCTACAAGCGGCTGTGGTGCGATATCGAAACCCGGCATTTCGAGGTCCTGATTCCGCTGACGGCAAAAGGCCGCGCGCTGGTGTTTGTCCTGCGGCAGGGCGCGCGCCTGAAAGCCTTCGTCAAGAACAGCCCGACGATCTGGAAGCTGACCAAGATGCTGCGCCGCAAGACGGCCGGACAGGCTGTGCCAGCAGAGGACGACAGCTGAACGCTGCCGAGATTCCGGGACGTAAGTGATTTAGCTCCCCTATTACCGCCACGGCTGCAAACTCTGGTCGCCGACATAAGCGATGATGGTATCGCAGACGGCGTTCAAATCGCGCAGCACGTCGTCGTTCCAGAAGCGCAGCACACGAAAGCCCCTCGCCTTCAATTCGGCGTCTCGCTCCCGATCATAGTTTGAATCCGCATGCTGGCTGCCGTCGATCTCGACGATCAGCCTGGCCTCGGCGCAAACGAAATCGGCGATGAATCTGCCGATAGGAACCTGACGCCGGAATTTGATGCGGTCGAGCCTGTGTCCGCGCAGCTCGTGCCACAGGCGGTCTTCCGCCTCCGTTGACTCGCGGCGCATCGAGCGGGCGAAACGACGTTTGGTCGGGGCGACGGGCTGATGCGGCATCGGGCGAGATTACCCGGCGTTGGCGCTCCGTCCAGCACCATCGTCACGCAAATCGCTGACGTTCGCGATTGGCTCCCCCTCCTTGTGGGAGAAGGTGGCCGAGCGAAGCTCGGTCGGATGAGGGGTGTTCCAGCTTGGCACCAACAGCGATCCGGCCAACACCCCTCAACCGTCTCGGCGCTGCGCGCCGATCCACGTTCTCCCACAAGGGGAGAAGGCAAGAGCACGCTATTGCCGCCACGGCTGCAAACTCTGGTCGACAACGTTCAAGAGAATTATCGAACTGTCTCAGGCGGCGGAGCGCCGTCCGGGTAGCGGCGTCCCTGGCGTCTGATGGCCGACCGGCGTCACCAGCGTCAGGTCGGGATAGCCGCTCTCGATCAGTTCGACCGCGGCCTGCGCCACCTCGTCGTTCGGCTCCAGCAGCGACAGGAAGACTTCTGTGCCCTCGCCGACAAGGCGGCTGATGCCTTGCGCGTCGGTGGGTCCGCATTCGACCACGACCAGATCGTAGGCGGTGGTCAGCGACTGCATGATGATCGGCAGCCGGTCGGCGGCGCGCATGGCGCGAACCGGATCGGCGTTGCCGACGGGAATGACGTGGCAGTCCGAATAGAGATCGGCATGGATCACGTCGCTGAACTGCGCTTCGGAGGCGAGCAGATCGGTGATGCCCGGGAAAAGCCTGCTGTCCAGCGTCGGCCGCGAAGCGGCGCCCGAAGCGGTGAGATCGAGCAGGAGCACGCGCAGGCCGGTGTCGGAAACCTCACGCGCCACCAGCACCGCCGAGGCGGCCGCCTCGTCGCCTTCCGGCGACACGAATATGGCGCGTGCCGCACCGCTTGTGATCAGTTTCTCCACCGCCTTGTCGATTTCGACCTCGCCAAGGCTGCGGCGCGCCGGCCCGACGTCCTCACCAGTTGCCGGGCCAGTTGCTGGCGCCGCGGCAGCCGCTTGCGGCTCTGCCTGGACTTCCGCCATCCGATCCCCAAGGTCTTCGATATCGGCCGATTCCTGATTGGGTGGCTCGTGATCGGGCGGTTCGTGATCGGACGGTTCGTGATTGGGCGGTTCGCGGGCAACTGGCATCGCGACCTGTTCGATCCGCTCGAAGCGGGCGCCGGCGGCCGGCCGCATGGCGCGACCCGAAAACAGCTCTTGCAGAAGCGTCACGATCGCCATGACCAGCAGCGAGCCGACGAAGGCCGCACCGATGATCGGCAGGATTTTTGGATAATAGGGTTGGGACGGCGCCACCGCGCGGGAAAAGACACGGGCGTCGACCGGCGGATAGTTGCTGTCCTTGCGCGAGGACGCCTCACGATAACGGGTCAGGTAGGATTCGAGCAGCTGGCGCTGGGCGGTCGCTTCGCGCTGCAGCGCGTCCAGTTCGACCTGCTGGTCGCCGGCGCGCGCCGATGCGGCCTTCAGCGTGTTGACGTCGGCGACAAGCTGGTTTTCGCGGGCCTGGGCGGTCTGCGCCTGCGTCATCAGCCCTGTCATGATCTTTTCCGCCTCGTTGCGGATCTGGCGGTCGAGATCGGCAAGCTGCGACCTCAGCGCCCGGATTCGCGGATGATTGTCGAGCAAGGAGGTGGAAAGGTCGGCGATGTTGGTCTTGAGCTCGACCTGCCGCTCGCGCAGCCGCTGGATCAGTCCGGACGACAGCACCTCCGGCACCGCATCCAGCGAGCCGCCATTCTGCAGCGCCCTGCGCACGCTGTCGGCAGTCGCTGCCGCCGAGGCGCGATTGGCCCGCACCCGCGACAATTCGCTGGACAGTTCGGAAAGCTGTTGCGTGGCGAGCACCGAATTGTTGCCGCCCATCAGAAGATCGGACTGGGCGCGGTAGCTTGCCACCTTGGCCTCGGCATCCTTCACCCGCTTCGACAGGTCGGCGATCTCCGGCGCCAGCCAGTCGGTTGCGGCGGAATTCGATTCGATGTTGGCATTGCCCTGGACGGAGATGTAGGCGTCGGCGATGGCGTTCGGGATTGCGGCGGCGAGCCGGGGGTCTTCCGAGGAGAATTCGATGACGATAACGCGAGATTTTTCAACGCGATAGACGTTGAGCTTCTCACGCATCTTCGTCAGCACGCGTTCTTCCGGCGGAATCTCGTTGGGGTCGCTTTTCAGGCCGGCGACGACAAGCAGACGGCTCAACGCCGGCATATCCGCCGTCTCGTCGAACTCGGGCAGCCGCGACAAATCAAGCTTCTGCGCCACCTGCTTGAGGATGTCGGTCGAGGAAATGACCTCAACCTGGCTGGTCACGCCTTCCTCGTCGAGTATAGGCTTGTCGTTGTCATTGGTGCCGTCGGGGCGCGTGTAGACCGATTCGCGCGTTTCGATCAAAAGCCGGGTTTCGGCCCGGTAATGCGGCGTGGCGAGCCAGGTGAGCGCGAACGCCAGGCCGGTTACGACAAGCGCGACGACAAGAATGCGCAGCCAATTCCTCGCAAGGCTGGCGAAGAGCTGCCTGAGATCGACGTCGACATCTGCGGCCGCGGATTGAACGGACATGCATCCTGCTCCGGTATTTTAGTCAGTATACACCGTAAACAAATATGGTAACTCAGCCGTTAATATTGCGGTAAGCACCTGTCAGGTTTTACGCGCACGCGGGCAGCTAAAAGCACCGGAACCGGCCGCCTGTTGTCAGTTGCCGTCGCTTCGGCCGCCCGCCTTTACCGGCCATTAACCCTAACCGGATGATAACGGGCCTCGATCTCCAGCGTTTGCCGCGGTGCAGCGGCGGCCAGTCGAAGGTACATGTCCGGTCATGAAAAGCACTGCTTCCCTGTTCCGTGCGCTGCTCGCCGTGTCATTGCTTGCCGGTTGCTCCAGCTACCGGCCGGCGCCGGCCGCCTTTCATAAAATGCTCGATCAGCCCTATCGCCTCGGCGCCGGCGACCGGGTCCGCGTGACCGTGTTCGAGCAGGAAGGATTGACCAACGTCTACAGTGTCGACCAATCCGGCTATCTGTCCATCCCGCTGGTCGGCGCCGTGCCGGCGCGCGGCCACACCGCACAGCAACTCGAAGGCGAAATCGCCGATAAATTACGCCAGGGTTATCTCCGTGATCCGGACGTTTCGGTCGAGATCGACCGCTACCGGCCGATCTTCATCATGGGCGAAGTCGGTGCTGCGGGCCAGTACTCCTATGTTCCCGGCCTGACCGTGCAAAAGGCTATTGCCATCGCCGGCGGTTTCAGCCCGCGTGCCAACCAGGGAAGCGTCGACATCACCCGCGACATCAACGGCAAGGTCATGACCGGTCGCGTTGCCACCTCCGACCCGCTTCTGCCCGGCGACACGGTCTATGTTCGCGAACGCCTGTTCTAGACCACGTGGCGGACACACTCAGGATCGTCCACTGCTTTCGCTCACCTGTCGGGGGGATTTTTCGTCACGTGCGCGACCTGACCGAGGCGCAGGTCGCCGCCGGGCATGCCGTCGGCATCGTCTGCGATTCGACGACGGGCGGCGACTTCGAGGAACATCTGTTCGAACAGATGAAGGGCATAATGGCGCTCGGCATCCATCGCACGCCGATGCAGCGGCATGTCGGACCGGGCGACCTCGCCTCGGCCTGGCGCACATTTGAGATCATCAAGGAATTGCGGCCGGACGTGCTCCACGGGCACGGCGCCAAGGGTGGCGCCTATGCCCGCCTGTTCGGCTCATTGTTGCGGATATCAAGGTTTCGCGTAGCCCGCCTTTATTCGCCGCACGGCGGCTCTCTTCACTATGACGAGACCACCGGCACGGGGAAGCTGTTCTTCGCGCTCGAGCGGTTCATGGCGCGCTTCACCGACTATCTTCTGTTTGTCTCCGACTATGAAAGGCGGACCTATCGCAGGAAGGTCGGCGAACCGCCGATCCCGAACAACCTTGTCTACAATGGACTGAGCGCCGCCGAGTTCGAGCCGGTGCGAACCGAACCGAATGCGGCCGATGCCCTCTATATCGGCATGATGCGCGACCTCAAGGGACCGGACATCTTCATCGATGCGCTGGTTCTCGCCGGAACGCGGCTCGGCCGCCCGGTGAATGCGGTGATGGTCGGCGACGGCGACGACCTGCCGCGCTACCATGCGCAAGTGAAGCGGCTCGGGCTCGAAGGGCATATGCGCTTCCTGCCGCCGATGCCGGCGCGCAAGGCCTTCGAGTTGGCCGAACTGGTTGTCGTGCCCTCGCGCGCGGAAGCCATGCCCTACATCGTGCTGGAGACGCTCGCCGCCGGCAAATCGATGATCGCCACCGGTGTCGGCGGCATCCCGGAAATTCTTGGCGCCGGCTCCCCTGCCCTGATCCGGCCCGATCCGCGCGAGCTTGCCGACAAGATGAGCTCGGCGCTGGCCGACCCCGATGCCTATGGCAGGCTGATGCCCGATACCGCCGACCTCAAGGCGCGATTCGGCGCCGACGTGATGGCCGCCGCGATCGAGACGGCCTATTTCGCGGCGCTCAAGCGCTAACCCGAAATGGGCGCTAACCCCAAAACGGCGCTGACTTCAAAGCTTCCCCAAAACCTATTTGTTGTTTCAAGGGTTTCTTAGCTCTATTTCGCTATTCACTTGCGTGAAGCTTTGCGGATGCATCATGAGCGACTTCGATCCCAAACGCCGCTTTTCGAAAGACGCGGTGCGCAATTTCAACGGCCCGGCCGGCGACGATAGCCCCGGCGGCATGAACGACGTCGCCCGTCAGGTGGCGTCGCAATACCGGCGCGACACCATGTCACCGATCATGGTCAGCGGCGTCTTGCGGATGGTCGAATTCGCACTGCTGTTCCTGTCGGGCCTGTGCATCTATTTTTACTATGTCGGCTTCTTCAACCATCTCGCCTGGCAATATCCGCTGGCGATCGCCGCCGCTTCGTCGCTCGCCGTGGTGCTGCTCGATGTCACCGACTGCTACCAGATCGTCTCGTTTATGCGGCCGCTCGCCAATTTCGGCCGACTGCTGATGGTCTGGGCCGGCACCTTCGCCCTGATGGCGCTGACGGCATTCGCCGTGAAGATGTCGCAAGATTATTCGCGCCTGGTTTTCGGCACCTGGTTCGTCGTCGGCTTCATGCTGATCTTCGGCCTAAGGCTGCTGATGTCGAAGCTGATCCGGCGCTGGGCGCGCGACGGGCGCATGGAGCGCCGCGCCGTCATCGTGGGCGGCGGCACGACGGCGGAAGTCCTGATCCGCTCCGTCGAAAAGCAGCCCTACAACGACATCCGCATCTGCGGCATCTTCGACGACCGCGGCGACAAGCGCTCGCCGCCCATCGTCGCCGGCTATCCAAAACTCGGGACCGTTTCCGAGCTCATCGAGTTCGCCCGCATCGCCCGTATCGACATGCTGATCGTATCGCTGCCGCTGACCGCCGAAACGCGCGTCCTGCAGCTTTTGAAGAAGCTGTGGGTACTGCCTGTCGACATCCGGCTCTCGGCGCATTCGAACGCGCTGCAATTCCGGCCGCGCGCCTATTCCTACATCGGCTCGGTGCCGATGCTCGACATCTTCGACAGGCCGATCAACGACTGGGATTCGGTCGCCAAGCGCGCCTTCGACATCGTCTTCTCGATCATCGGCATCATCGTGTTCTCGCCGGTCATGCTGGCGACCGCGATCGCCATCAAGCTCGACAGCAAGGGACCGGTGCTGTTCCACCAGAAGCGGCATGGCTTCAACAACGAGATCATCGAGGTCTACAAGTTCCGTTCGATGTACACCGACAAGGCCGACCCGACGGCCAAGCAGACGGTGACCAGGAACGACCCGCGCGTCACCCGCGTCGGCCGCTTCATCCGCAAGACCTCAATCGACGAGTTGCCGCAGTTCTTCAATTCGCTTTTCGGTTCGCTGTCGCTGGTTGGCCCGCGCCCGCACGCCATTGCCGCCCAGTCGCATAACCTTCTCTACAATGAGGTGGTCGACGGCTATTTCGCACGCCATAAGGTCAAGCCCGGCGTCACCGGCTGGGCGCAGATCAATGGCTGGCGCGGCGAGATGGATACCAACGAGAAGATCCGCATGCGGACGGAGTACGACCTCTATTATATCGAGAACTGGTCGCTGCTGTTCGATCTGAGGATCCTGTTCCTGACACCGATCCGGCTGCTCAATACGGAAAATGCCTATTGAGCGCAGTCGCGCATGAACTGTCGCCGGCCGCGGTCAACGCCAAGCTGATCGCGCTGATTGCGTCGGGCGCGGTTTTCCTCGGCGTCTTCCTGTCCGGCTTCGTCATCGCCGAGCCGGCGCCATACGACCTCTATATGGTCGCGCTGATGGCGGTGTGGGCCCTGTTCGGCCTGCGCATATCGCGCGCGGCGGCGCCGCTGCTGGTGCTGCTGGTGGTCATGAACATCGGCGGCATGATCGCGATGACCCAGATGTCGGATATTGCCGGCACCCCGCTCTATCTCGCCGTGTCGCTGTTCCTGGCGCTTACCGCGGTGTTCTTCGCCTCGGTGACATCGGTCCAGCCAAATCTCTACCGGGTGATCTTCCGGGGCTATGTGATGTCGGCGGTGCTGACCTCGCTGCTCGGGATCGCCGGCTATTTCCATGCTTTCCCGGGGGCGGAGATCTTCACCAGATACGACCGCGCCACCGGCGCCTTCCAGGATCCGAACGTGTTCGGGCCGTTCCTGGTGCTGCCCGGCATCTACCTGCTCCATCTCCTGCTGACCGGCCCCGTCTCACGCATGCCGTTGCTGGCGATGCCGCTGCTGATCATCACCGCCGGGATTTTCTTCTCGTTCTCGCGCGGCGCCTGGGGCATGTTCGGCGTTTCGGCGATCCTGCTCACCGGCGCCCTGTTCCTGCAGAGCGCCAGCGGAAAATTCCGGCTGCGTGTCGTCGTCATGACCATCGCCGCCATTTCGCTGCTGGTCATCGCGATGCTCGTCATCCTGCAGCTGCCGGGCGTCTCGGAAATGTTCTCCAGCCGCGCCCAGCTGGAACAGAGCTACGATACCGCCCGCCTCGGCCGTTTCGCCCGCTATATCTTCGGTTTCCAGATGGCGCTGGAGCATCCGCTCGGCATCGGCCCGCTCGTCTTCGGCACGATTTTCGGCGAGGACACGCACAACATCTGGCTGAAAATGCTGCTGGACTATGGCTGGCTCGGCTTCGTCTCGTTCCTGACGCTGACCTGCTGGACGATGGCAGCCGGCTTCCGCATTCTCCTGCGCGACAGGCCGTGGCAGCCCTACCTTCTGTGCGCCTATGTCGCCTTCATCGGCAATATCGCGCTGGGCACCTTCATCGACATCGATCACTGGCGCCACGTCTATCTGCTGCTCGGGCTGATCTGGGGCGCGATCGCTCTCGAATATCGCCAGCAGCGGCAGTTGCGGCCGGCGGCGCTGTGTTCGCCGGCGGCTGGAGCATGATGGATTTCTGGGGCAGTCTAAGTCCCTTGAAAATGGTCGGAGTCCAGCACGTGGGGTAGCGAGTGGTGGTCTTAGCCATTGCCGTCGAATATGGCGGGAACTCGCTGCAGGGCTGGCGATGGGCATAGGCATAGCCGTCGGCATGGCGCTGGCCGGATGAACTTAGGCGAGCGTTGCGCAATCTAACGTATAGCCGGCAACGCCATCACTACGACCGCGGCAACGGCCGTATCCGGGGGCGAAACGTTGATCGTCATCTAAGCACCCCACCAAACGATGGCTGCACACAGCAAAAACACGAGCATGGCACACGCGATGAACATACCTCTTCGCCTTCGCCACCTTGGCGGCTCAGCCGGCACAAGCCTGAACCGCTGAGCATGCTCCGTCGCGATTTTCAGTAGGGCTGCAGCCGTTTCGCGCGGCGTCCACCCCTTCGCTTCCGAGGTAGTCACCAAGGCTGCAAATGCGGCTTCCAAGGCGACTTCACAGTTGACGTCCCGATCTGGGCTACCCTTTGGCAAGATGGGTGGTTGCACGGCTTGGGACATGCACACAAAGCGGCTCGCGGATGAAAGGTTCCCGCGTTTCGAGCCCTTCACTTTCGAAGGTCGGCTTCCAGGTGCGGTTCCGCTCTCGCTGCTGGCATTTGTCGTCGGGAATGAACGTGAAGAACACCGGGCGGCGGTCGCGGCCTTCGGCCTTGCATTTGAGCAGCCAAACAGCCCGACCAGATCCTGATGCATCGATCCGCGATCTGATCCGAGCCTGTCGATCAGCGCTTGGATGTGTAAGCGGTGTTTCGGGTCCGCCTTTCGAGAGTGGTCGCGATCTGTGAAGTTTCCGGTTCTGCATTGGAATCGGAGATCGGCTCGTGTCTGCACTTGACCTTACGTTTAATCTTCAGCGCCAGCCTCGACGTTTCGAGGTGATCAGCGGTGCTGGCGGCCGGCGTCGATGCGAGCCCCAGCTATTTCCAGCAAGCTAATGCCTCGTCGGCAGAGATCCTCCCAAGCAATTTCCTTCCGCCGGCCACAACGGCATGACGGAAACGAAAGAAATCGAAACTCTGCTTGAGATCGAGCGGCGCTTTTCCCCGCAGCTTTTCGAGCTCCCGAAAGACCCGGCCAAACCCGAATTGCTGGTAGCGCTCCATACCCTCGCAATCGAACCACCGCTGAGCCTCAGATGGTTGATAGCGGAAATACTCGATCAGTTGGTGGCATTCCACCATATCACGAACTTGGTGGCCCGCTGCGGACCAGAAACCGGACAAGGCCAACTGGCCGGCGGCCCCGCAATTGTTGATGATCCGCACGCCAAGATCGATGACGACGAAAGTGGCGCGCTCGTCATTCCAGCTTCCGCCGCGAACAACCTCCTCGATCAGCCGGACGCATCCCATTGCGCCGACGCGGTAGGCGTCGCCAAAATTGCCGTTCTGGATCAATGGCCGGTGCTGCGCCTCGACCCCGCTTACATTGAAAAGCATGTGCACTTGCCCTTGCCGGCAGCGAATCGCCGCCGGGCACATTGTACGCCGCCGATCGTCGGCCCGTTGACGGCGCGACTCAGACCGCGCGATTCGAGGCCGGCAATTGTCGCGGGGAACGGATTTGCGGGCGGCATGGCCCAGACTGGCACGGCCCAGAAAAGGAAAGGGCCCAGAAAGGCCCCAATTTCTCGTTTTCGCGGCTCAGCTAGTTTCCCCGGATTTCAAATAAGCCTTAGGGTTCTAAGGGCTTATTTGGTCGGAGTGGCCGGATTCGAACCGACGACCCCTTGACCCCCAGTTTTAAATACTAGGTTTTATAGCCATTCCCAGCGTTGCACGGACGTTGAGATAAGCCAGATATATGGCTGATTTGGCGCATAAATCCAACACTGTCTAACCTGAGCCCGCTTGACTATATTACCCCCAAGGCCTAAATGCTGGCTACATAGTGGCTATAAAGGGGGATGGGCGTGGCTACAATCAAGATCACGGCGGCGACAGTTTCAGGCATCATGGAAGGCGCCAGGCCGAACCGGACGACGTACTATTTTGACGATGACCTAACCGGGTTCGGTCTCTACCGGACGACGGGCGGAACAGGAACGTATTTCGCCGAATATCGGCCGGTGGCTGGTGGCGCCAAAAAACGATTGAAGCTCGGCCGCGTCGGTACACTGAAGGCCAACGAGGCGCGGGAGGCGGCGCGCAGGGCGATTGCGAACGCTGCACTTGGCAAGGATCTGGTCAAGGAGCGGTCAGACGAACGAGCCGGTTGCACAGTCAAGAAGCTGGTCGAGGACTATATCACTGGCAAGGACATGAAGGCGTCGACACGAGACTTTTACAACATCACGCTTACCAAACATATCGAACCGCATCTTGGCACGACGAAGGCCGTTGCCCTGACTCGCGTAGACGTCCAGCGCGCGCATTCCGCCATGTCGAAGCAGGCGAAATATTCCGCGAATAGAGCAATGGCACTGTTGTCTGCTGCCTTTGTGTGGGGTGCCAAACGCGGTTATGTGCCGGAGGGCATGAACCCCGCCGCCAGGATAGACCGCAATAAGGAGGAGGCGCGCGAGCGCTACCTGACGACAGAGGAGATGGCGCGGCTTGGCGATGCGCTACGCGAGGCTGAAACGATCGGCATTCCGCATAAGCCGTCTGACAGCAAGCACGCGCCGAAAGATAAGAACCGCACCGTGTACGGCCCGCACGTGACGGGAGCCATCCGATTGCTGATGCTTACAGGTTGCCGGCTGCGGGAGATCCTGAACTTGCGGTGGGCCGAATACGATGGCAAGCGCGGCCTGCTACTGCTGCCGGATTCGAAGACCGGTCGCAAGACCGTGGTGCTGTCCGCGGCAGCACAAGCCGTGCTCGATGGATTGCCGCGCGTCGGCAAGTTTGTGATCGCAGGACACTCTGCCGCTACCGAAAATGAGGCGCCTCGCGCTGATCTGAAAAAACCTTGGGCCGCCATTGCTGCCCGCGCTGGCTTAGCCGATGTTCATCTACACGACCTGCGCCACACGTTCGCCTCGGTCGGCGCTGGCGACGGCATGTCGCTACCGATCATTGGAAAGCTGCTGGGCCACGCGGACGCAGGCACCACTCAACGCTACGCGCACCTGCATGTCGATCCGGTGAGGGCGGCGGCTGACGCCATCGCGGGCAAGATCGCCGACGCGATCGGGGGCAGATGATGGCACCATATTTTTTGCCCAAAATATAAAATAGGCGAAACACAACTATCTATCTCCGTGCAACACCATCAACGGAGGTAACCAAATGGCAAATCTGAGAGTTAAGCAGGCCGCCGCATATGTGGGCCTGTCTAAATCGTTCCTAGACAAGGCGCGCTGCTATGGCGGTGGCCCGACCTACGTCAAGCTTGGCGCGACCGTCATCTATAGCACCGAGGATCTTGACGCGTGGGTTGCCGTCAATCGACGCGTGCCGTCGAATGACAACGTTGCGCTGAGGGCAGCCGCATGAAGCCCTGCAGCGAAATGTCCCTCACCGAGCTTGCAGCCGAGCTCGCCGCCATCCGCGCCATGCAGGCATGGCGCAAGGCGCAGCGGGAAGCCGCCTTGCTGGCGACTGCTGTTGCGGCAGGAATGACGGCAGCAGCCTAGCCCCGTAAAAACCACCGCGGACCCAACTGCGGCCACGTCTAAAAGCGGAAACACATACCTTGAAAATTCTATCTTGCAGACCCGAGCCACATGGCTCGGGCAATGTCATTGCGCGCGTCGATGTCGAACTGACCGAGGACATTCGCGCCTTCAATTTGAAGGTGTCGAAGCGGCCAGATGGGGGTTATGCCGTCTTTGGGCCTAACGCCCTCGGCGGGCGTGTCGTCACCTTCTCCAGATCACTAGTCGCAGAAATCGCCAGCGCCGCTGTTGCCGCGCTCGAGGAGCCGAAGCCGCATGACACTGCCGCAGCCTGAGCCGGAATTCGTAGATCATCGGGACTACGACCAATTATCCGCGGCAAGGACCTTCATCGGCGGCGAGTTGTTCCTGAAGGACGGCAAGCTGTGGCTGTTGGGCTGCGAACAGAATGGCGACATAGGACAAGCGTTCGTTGAAAACACCGCGCTGGTATTTCAGTCTTACGACAAGCCGACCACGGCCAAGATTCCCACTCCCGCGAACGATAATAACAAAGCGCCCAGCGAAAGACCAAAGGCCGAAATACTGAAGCTGTCCGGTACCGCCAGCCTTCCACAACTGGAGTGGGTGTATGGCCGCGTCCGGGTGCGAAAGTATGTTTCGGCCCTGTTCTCACCAGGCGGCGGCGGGAAGACGTCTCTACTAACGGCAGAGGCGCTGGACATGGCGACAGGCCGCGACATTCTGGGCGTCGGCCATAGGCAGAAATTGCGGGTTTGGTATGTGAATACCGAGGATCCTCGAGATCTGGTTATTCGGCAATTTGAGACAGCGGCGGCACTACATCGCATCACCAACGATGATATAGGCGATCGGCTGATGATCTCTAATGGCCGCGATTCAAGTTTCGTTGTGGCACGCGAAGATAAACGAACTGGACTTAAATTTAACGAACCTGTCATTGCTGGCCTTCTAGAGGTTGCCACTGAGTTTGCGCCAGACTCTATTATCCTTGACCCATTCGTATCCACCCACGAAATCAACGAAAATGACAATGGCGCCATTCAACGTGTCGCAAGTCTATGGGTCACGATTGCCGACAAGCTGAATTGCTCGATCGACCTGGCGCACCACGTCGTGAAGTCGGATGGACCGGTCACCGCGAACTCTGGCCGCGGTGGCGGCGCGCTAAAGGATAAAGCCCGCATCGTTCGCGTTGTGAATCCCATGACGGATGAGCAGGCCGGCAAATGGGGCGTCAAGCCTGCTGACAGGCGGGAGTATTTCAATGCGTCGATAGATAAGGGCAACCTTTCAAAGGTCGGCTCAGGCGGGTGGTATCACGTCGAAAGCGTGCCGCTCGGCAATGGTCAAGGCATGATCAAGCCGCAGGAGCATGCGCCCGCTGTCAAGCGCTGGTACCCGCCAGACGCCGACCCGCTTGAAGTCGCAGCCGCCAAGGTAGCCGAGCTTGCCGAGGGAGACATGCAATCGATGTTGATTGGCATCGCCAACCGCGATTGCCGGTACGATCCGCAATCGAAAGACTGGGCCGGGCATGAGATTGGATATGTGCTCGGCATCGACACGTACGACAAACAGAATGCCGCGCAGAAAAAGGACATCCAAGCCCTTCTCGACGCCATGATCCTCACCGGGATTCTGGAGAAGGAGAGCCGCAGAGACCAGGTTGCAAGGCGTTCCGTCGACTACCTTAAAGTTGCAAAATCGTGAAAAGGCGCACCGGGCGCACCCCGGCGCACCATCAAAAAAATAGTTAGCGCTTTCAAGGACAACGCACCGGCGCACCACCCCGCATCTGTAGGATGCGGAGGTGCGTGCAGCCGAAAGGTGCGCGCGAGGGTGCGCGCTAAAAAGAGCAGTAGTACGATTTCTAGAAACGAGGAGAACAACGAATGGTAAATGCCGTGATTGCACTGCAAACTCAAATTAAAGCGAAACACCCCACTACCGGAAAACCGATCACAATTGTCGGCGTGGATACGTCCTCGCCGGAACCGCGTCTGATCGTGGTCCATCGTGGTCCGAAGGGAATTTACGCAGAGGCCGTCGACCACGCCGACGAGGTGCCAGAATGATGCCACTGCTCGACGACCGCACCGTAGCCGCGACAGCGAGGCATGACGGCGCCTACCACGGGCGGCGCTTGAGTTGGGCTGAGTTCTATCGAGAGCGGCCAGACTTGAAGCCTGCGAATGATAATCGTCCCGCACGACGGGAAAAAATAGAGAAAAAGATTATCTGCACTGCGGCCACTGCGGCCTGACACCGGTCTGGCGGCCGGCTTTCCAAACCTGGGGATTCCACATGATTAGTGAAGCCGGCTCGATGGCCGACAACGACAACGGCCCGCTCTACGCCCACCGCTTTACGGACCTAGCCGACCGGCGTGCCTTCCTCGCCAGCATCCGCGGCAAGGCGGAGCCCGTACTAGCCTGGCCGACTTTCGAACGGCTAGCGCACCTCGGCGACGCAACCAAGCTGGGCGCGCTTATGCGATGGAGAGATATCACCGAGCCTGCCAGGTATATTGCAGCAAACGACAACAACGATGCCGAGGAGGAATTGCGCCGAGAGATTCGGCCTTCAGTACCAGAATTGCTGGCTGCGGCAGGCAATGCCGGCGTTGAGTTTGGAGAAAAGGAAGAACGACATATCGTCCGGCTCGGCGAGCTTGTCTTCAACTTCGACCCGGCGCGCCGCCGCCATCCTGGCCTGCTGACCGAATGGGGCACAACGGCGAAAGGGAAGTCGCTCAAGCCCGTCGATCGCGCGCGCGCGCCGATGGGGCGCCGGCCAGCCAAGCGCAGCGCCGAGGCCGTCAAGGCATACCTGGCACGGCCCGCGGCAATTCCCAGCCCTATGGCCGCGGTGCCGCATCAGCGAGCAGTGCGCTGCGTACGTCTTGGCATGTATGACCCTCTGCCGAGGGAGGCGCCGTCCGCGAACGATCGCGCTGGCCGCTACGGTGTGAATGAGGCTCGGGCAGAACTGGCCGCACTTGGCGTCGACGGCAGTGTCAGATTTGCCGACCTGCCGTTTCCGGCCACCAAGTGCCCCACCTTCATCCTGCATGGTCCACAATGGACGGGTGGCGTATCTGCTATCAAGGGTTCTGGCGGCGATGGCCTCACCACTGCGGTCGCCCGCGGTCACTACGATGCAGCGGTCGAGTTGGCGCGGATCGCAGAAGCAGAACGACTTCGCCATGCTCTTGGCGAACTTGCCGATGTTCTCGACATGGCAGTGACCGACTCGACAGCTGAGGAAATAGGTACCGCGGCCGGTTACGCGCCAAGCAGTGCCAAGAAATACGGGGCGCGGTTGATTGACAGAGCCATTGCAGAATATTTGGCTATTGCGGCTTGAGGCTATCCACTCAAACACGGTGCCGTTCCGTATCTAAATGAATACTGCAGTTAAGCGTCGTCCCCCAGGTCGACGCTCGCCGGATGCGTCGCCAGCGCGCCGGCAACCACTTGCGCTGCGATCTAAAGATCGCGGTGCGATCTCCCTTGCTGCTAATTCGGGCTGAACCGGCAGCAAGGGCCAGTTTCTTATTGCCGTCGACTGCGGATGTACCAGCGACAGCATCTATCGCGCCTCGGGCGCTGATCTCCCGACTCGTTTGCAGAGCGTCTTGCTGCAACGGGTCGGTGCAGTTTTTACCTCCAAATACGCAAACCGCGCCGCGCGCAGAAATGGAGAATGCCATGCGCGTCCATAGTGATTTGTTGCCAGATACGATTGTCGCCAACACGCGCCTGCCGCGTCCTTTCGTCAATCAAGTTATCCGGCATATGAAGGCCGCTGGTCGCATTAGCGCGGGCCGCCCGTACGCTCCGCCTTTGACGCCCAGAGACATCGCCAGGATAGTCCTGGCGCTCTCAGCGGCCTCGCCTGGCACCGCCATTGCGCATGCGCGTGATGTGGGCCGTCTGGGCCGCACCGATGGCCAAGGCGAGCCAACAGCCGAAGCCGAGATCATTGCCCTTATCGAACGCAACTCGCCTTCGGGGCAGATCGCAATTGCCGGCGAGTTTGTGGAAATTCGCTCTCCCGATCTTGTCGCCTACGGCTCACTTCCCGAGGGAGCGACTAACTTTTTCGTAATCCCCATCTCCGCAATGCAAGCCATTGCGGGCACACTTCTCACGAAAGAAAACCAGAATGTTTAATAAGAAGCAGGCGCCGACCACCGACGCCTCAGAAATTCCAGCAGCTGAAGATATCTCACCGCGTCTTGCCGAAATTGCCCATCTGCGAACGGCTCTTGGACAGGAAGCGGCCAGTCTGCGCCAGGAGGAATTTACCCTCGCGCAAGAAGACGGACCTGAATTGGTCGACGGCGCCAGAGAAGCACGTGTGGCTGCCATCCTTGGCTTGGCGCCAATGGCAGCGACGGCGCCACGATCACAGCGGCGTCAGCAGATCGCTACCCGGCTACGGGATATCGAGGACGCCTGCGAGGTGCTGGACCGTGAGAATATCACCGAACGCAGCCGCGCCACCGCCATCATCCAAGATCGCTTGATGCCGGATTACAAACGGCAGATTCGCGGACTTCTCGACGCATTAATCGCCGCTCACACGGCGCAAGTCGAAATTCGCAACTTTGCAAGTCAGGTCGAAGATGCCGGATACTCCACTGGCTGGCTTGACGCACATCCTTGCCGTTGGCTCGACATTGGACCAAACGGCAATATCGGCCGGTTTGTCGATGAGAAAAAGAAGGCCGGATTCATTGCCGACCGTGACATTCCGGGAGAACTCAAATGAGCCGCGCGCCAATCGTAATACCGGATGTTGAACGCCATGCTGCCCGCGCGCATATCGCGGCTCAAATGGGCGCTCGCATGCCGGGTGGCGTTAGCGGCCTCATGCTGGCCAATCACGCTGAGAGCTTGATGGAGCGGCCAGCAGTGCGTGGGTTTGCAGCCACGTATGGCACGCCGTTTTACCATAAGGGTGTTTTGACCGCGCTCATGCCGGGGTGCTTCTCCGTTTCCTTGGCATCGAGGGGAAATGTTGAGTTCCAGCTCGAGCACGATGACAATATTGTCTTCGGATCGACGGCCACCGGTCTTGCTTTCATCGACACACCGGATGGCCTTGCATTTGAGTTTCCCGTGCCGAAGTCACAAGCCGGAGCCATCTTGCTCAGCATGGTAGCCAGCGGCGATCGGCCCGATATCAGCGTTTCCGCGGACATTGTCGAGTCAACCACTCGCCAGTTTCAGGGCCACGACGTTCGAGTGGTCACCAAGGCTACACTGCGCGAGATATCGGCCTGCCGCGATGGCGCAATCGGCGAGAGCCATGTCCGCCTCGTGGACATGGCCGAGGCACCCTCATTGCGCCAAGATCTTGAGAGTGGCGTCGTGGCCTTCATGGGCCGACATAATGAACGCATGACGAAGGGCAAGGCTCTGTCTGCCCAGCTCGCTAAGATGCTGGACGACTCCGATGCGCCTCCAAGGCGATATGCCTTCAATGCTGCGACGGGCCAGAGGGTGCCCCTAGATTGATGGGGGGTATGGGGGGGGCGGTCAACTCTCTGGGAGGCTCGACCTCCCGTACCGCGCGCCCCGCACAGCGTTAGCGCGTGCTGCCCCGAATCGTTCGGTGAATATCCGGCAGCCTACGCCGTAAGGCTTTCAAGCCTCAACAACGGACAAAAAACATGGAAAAACATCGAATTCCCGGCCATCTTCGGCCGGAAACTCGCAAATGGCTGCGAGGAATCCTAGCAGATTTCGAACTGGAAAGTCAGGATTTTCGCGTACTTGTAAAAACGGCCGAGGCGTTCGACCGCTCCGAACAGGCGCGAGAACAGATCGCAGCGGATGGTCTGACTGTGGTCGACCGATACGGCACACCGAAGGCGCACCCATGTGTTGCCGTCGAAAGGGACAGCCGCACGGCATTCTTCCGCGGCCTGCGCGAGCTTGCGCTCGGTGTAGATGCACCTGAGGCGCCACGAGCGGCTCGCACGCGCGATTACGGGAGCCGTCGCTGATGCCGGTTCGACGCAAGGTCGATAAACGGCGCGACGGCATGCCGGTCGATAAGTTACAGCGGGTTTGGGAGCTGTGGGCCAGGCAGAATTTCTGCCAGCTTACCGGCCTGCATCCACCGGAAGAAATCGCGAAGGCGCTTCTTTCCGAGACCGAAGAAGCCGAATTGGGGCGGCTGCACGAAGAGTGCGAGGCGGCCGGCTACGATCCGTTGCTGGCGTGGTGCAGCACATAGGGAGGCAGCCAATGCCCTGGCATCGCATCGGCCATGACGTGCTGGACTATATGGCTTCTTTTTACCAAGGCTTCCACCCGCCCGCACGTCCGATTTTTGCGGAGCGGGAATTTGGGCCGCCTGGCAAAAAAGAAGCGGCGCGCGGGTTGTTAGCGATCAACATGGCGGGCAAAGTATTTTGATAATTGCATTGTAACTGCGAAAGCGACATGCGAATTCAGGACGGGAGTAACGTCCGCAAAGCGATCGGTGAAGGCTACAAAATGGATCCGGATCTACTGAAACTCCCATGGGCTGCGCTGCTGACACTTGCAAGCGGATATGCGGGATATTTTGTTGCCAACGTTGGTATTAGAGAACACCACAAAACCATAGATATCGCCTTCTCCACGCTGGTGTTCGGCTTTTTCGGAGCGTTCTCTTATGAGTTGCTTCGGAGGTTTTTCGTCTCTGACATACTCTTAGCGTCAGTTATTGCCTTTGCATTTTCTGCCCTGCTTGGCGGCATTTGGAATAGACGCGGGCGAAGACTCCTGTCGTGGTTGCTGAGGAGTTCGAATGTAAGCCACAGTGACGATCTCCCGAGCGCTTGGATCGCTTTGTTCACCCATGTTGATACTGTTGCCACGCAGTTGAGTGTGAAGCTCAAAGACGGCACATGGCTGAAATGCGACGACGCTGACCGTTTTGGCGGGAAGCCAAACGGTCCTTTTGTGCTTGGGGGCTCTGGTGACTTACTGATGTATGTCACGCATCATAAAGGCCCGGATGACGACGATTTTGAGGAGTGCCCAGACGTTGAGTTCGCGGATTGGGGAGCAGAGGTCAGCTACATTCCCAAAGATCAAATTGACCGGATAGATATTCGAAGAAAATAGCTCACTTCTTTTTCGGCGACGGCGGCGGCGACTTCGGGGATTCGCTTGTTGTTGGCTTGTAATTCCCTTGGTGCTTGCTTGGGGGTCTATAATTCTTTTGCTCAGTCTTAGGTGTGAAATTCTCGTTGATCTGAATTTTTCCTGATCCCGACTTTTTGCTTTCGTCAACCATAGTTCCCTCCTATTTTGCCATGGCGTCTGAGCCAGCCTCATAATGTGAGCCGGGACGTTCTTTAAACCAACCACGTAATTACACAATGCCGTCTTTCACGGCGGCCTTGTCTATACACAGGAACCCTCAACATGACTAAACCTACTAACCGCGCCACGGCGCGACCGCACAGCCGCGTCCGCAAGCAGACCAAACCGACCCCCGGATCCGTTCAGGCTTCACTCGCCATCAATGCCCTCTGCCGCGGCTTGCTCGATGAGATAGCGGCACCCGACATCGCCGCGGCGCTTTGCGTAGCCGCAGTGTTTTTCAGCGGCGGGACAGTCAGCATCGAACAAGGTGGCGCCAATGGCCGCAACGTCTGAGGATCTGGCGCGGCTTGTCGTTCAGATCGAGTTGAGCCAAGCTAAGGTCGAGAAACAGGCTGCGGCTATTGCCAAGAGTGCAGAGCGCGCAGCCAACAAGATTGACGGCGACTTTGCGCGCGCTAATGACAACGTTGCAAAGAGCTTTCAACGAGGCGGGAAAGCCGCTGTAGACACCACTAGGCGCACTGGCGCCGCTGTGTCGCAGTTGTCGTTTCAGCTTAACGACATTGCCATGGGGCTGGCTAGCGGCACGTCTCCGTTCACTATTATGGTGCAGCAGGGCAGCCAAGTCACGCAAGCCCTTAGCATGGCAGGAGGCGGCGCTGGTGGCGCCGTGCGGGCGCTTGGTGGCGCCTTTGCGTCCATGGTCAATCCTGTGTCGCTGGCGACGTTCGCAATCATCGGATTGGGCGGTGCAGCAGTCCAGTATTTCGTCAATCTGTTGTCTGACAGTGAAGACGCGGAAAAGACGCTTAAGGAGCAGGCCGAACTAATCGGCAAGGTCGCAGACAAGTGGGGCGATGCGCTACCTGCGCTTAAGGCGTATAACGACGAGCGCAAGAAGCTTCAGGAAGGGGCTGACGTCGAGGAGGCCACCTCGGCGGCGATTCATGCCGAAAACTCAAAGCTGCGCGAATTTATCAAGGGTTCGTCTGTCGACCTCGCCGACCTGCTGGCTAAGCTACAGGCGGCCGGGAAGTCGGATGGTGATGTCGTCAAGTTGCAGACCGCGTTTGCTGGCATGTCGGCAGACGTCGATAAGAGCGTTTCAGCAGTCGAGCACATGAAAGAGGTGCAGGCTGCGCTAACGGACCTTTACAGGACGACACATATCCAGACCGCCAAAGAGATGGCGGACGCGATCGGCCGGATGGCTGATGAATTCGAGCGGGCCGCCGTCGCCGGCAAGAGGTTGGGCACGGATCTAGCGCTTCAAAAACTACAGGATGTTGTCAATCAAACTCCTCTCGGCACGCTGCCGCCGCTCACCAGCGGTGGCGGAAACTTCCTCAATCCGCAGCAGCAATTGGACTTCGATGCGAGCCAAACCAAGTCGCAGTTCGAAATTCAACTCGATAAGGCTGGCGGCGCGATTGAGAGTTTTGTTGATAGAGTAGTCAGCGCCGAGAGCGGCGGGAACAACAGCGCCAAAAACCCGAACTCGTCGGCAACCGGTGCTGGGCAGTTCATCGAGTCCACCTGGCTGGATCTGTTTAAGCGATACTTCCCCGATCGTGCCGAGGGTATGACGCGGGGCGCCATCCTAGCACTCCGCAAGGATGGCAACGTCAGCCGCTCACTGATTGAGGCTTACGCGCGCGAGAATGCTAGAGTTCTGCAAGCGGCAGGCGTTCACGTCGATGAGGCCGCGCTGCAGTTGGCGCACTTCCTCGGTGCGGGCGACGCGGCCAAGGTGCTTTCCGCCGCTAGCGGCACTCCGCTGGCCGGCCTGATTTCTGCGGCGTCGATCAAAGCCAATCCGACCATTCTGGGCGGTGGTGCCACGGTCAATGACGCTATCTCTTACGCGCAGAATCGCGCTAATGCTCCCACATCCGGCGGGCGCGGTAAGCCGAAGATGACGCCAGAAGGCGTCTTTGCCGGCGATATCAATCAGATTCAGGCGCGCATCGACCTGCTAAACGCGGAGTTTGAAGCGCAATCGCAGCTTAACCCCGCAATTAATGACTACGGCTTTGCGGTCGAGAAGGCCGCGATAAAGCAGAAGTTGCTGAACGAAGCCAAGAAGGCCGGCGTAGTCGTCACGCCTGAGTTGGCTGCCAAGATTGACTCGCTTGCTGAAAATTATGCAAGGGCGGCAACGGCCGGCGACAAGCTAAAAGCAAGCCAGGAGCAACTGTCACTAACCCTGCAAGAATCTTCGGCGTTCGGCAAGGAGATCTTGGGTGGCTTCATTCAGGATATGAAAGACGGCAAGACCGCCACTGAGGCGCTTTCCAACGCGCTGAACAAGGTTGCTGAAAAGCTTCTAGATATCGGCCTGAATGCGCTGTTCGACGGCATGGGCGCACCCGGTGGAGGTGGCGGACTACTAGGCGGGCTGTTCAGCTTCCTGTTTGCCAAGGACGGCGGCGTCTACGCTGGCGGCAAAAAGCAGCCAATGAAGACGTTCGCTCGAGGCGGCGTGTCGAAATCGGCAGCCATCTTCGGCGAGGCTGGACCAGAGGCTGCGGTCCCGCTTCCGGACGGGCGGAGAATTCCTGTCGACCTTCGCGGGCCGACGGTTGGTGGCAATGGCGGCAATGGAAACATGCACATCACCGTCGGCGTTTCGGCTGACAGTGTTGGCAATCTGACGCCGTTTGTTGAGTCGGTTTCGCAGGATAGCATCCGGAAAGCGTCGCCAGGGATTGTTCAGGCTTCTGTGCAGCGCGCTGGCAAGGAAACCAAGAAGAACATGCCGGGGCTTATTGCAAATGCGCAATCGCGGCAGATGTAACCAACGGAGAGAGATATGAACGACCCAGAACCAGAAGGCGACACCGACGACGCGGGCACGCCGTTTTCTGACGGTGCCACGTTTGATGATGGCACCGGCTTCACAGACTAAATAACCAGCACTGACCGGCCCAGCCGGATTCATCAAAAGGCTCGCTTCGGCGGGCCTTTTCATTTTAGGAGACCAAGATGGTCGAACTGGCCGCCACAGTATGGCGCGACTATGTGACAGACGGCGTGCCGTCCTCGGGGGCGAACAAAGTCCTGAAACTTAAGGTTCGAGAGTGGGGAACCGATATCGAGCGACGCATCTCCCTTTTTGACGAAGGCGTTACGGCGTCATCGTTGACAGCCGCAAATCTTACTCTGCTGCCGACGGACGAAGCAGTCCAGAGGGTCACCCCGTCGGCTTCGTTCTCGACGGTAATTCTCCCAGACCCGACGTCTTTGGCCACAGGCCAAGTGAAGCGGTTTGTCGTCATCAATGAGAGCGGAACGGTTTCCCTCACCATTAGGTCGGGTTTGGACGTTCAGGAGGTTCTTGAGCCTGGTGAGTCGGCGATTGTCTACATCAGGCTCACCGGGACCAGCACGTTCAAATCAACGGCACCCCGCAGTTGGGTCTCGGCCTACGAACTAACGGCCGGCGTGTCATTCTTCACAGGCACACGGGTTGGCATTGAGCGCGGCCTGCCGAATTCTGCAGGCGCTGACTACAACCTGAAGATCTGGTCGCAGTTGAAGCGTGGCGTGTGGGCCTATTACCGCATGGACAACAACGACGACACGCTACGCCTTTCTAATCGTGAAACCATCGTCGCACAGACAAATCGTGTATATTCGGCACTTAACCTTACGAAGTCTGGAGCGTGGGGCGCAACAACGACATCGTCTTCCGGCGTAACCGGAAAGTACGTTGGCAACAACGGCGCGCAGTCGTCAACAGCGACTCACTATGTCGAACAGGTAATTACCCCAACGGACAGCCTGCCGTATGACGTCTATATCGCCTATACTGGCAGGACGTCAGGCGGCTACGCGGTGCCGTACATCGATGGCGCGCAAACCCTAATCGAGGCGGCCATTGTTGATCCTGCCGCTCTCGGCGTGCGTGCGTTCTCCACATACAATGCCGTAGACTTAACGCGGCGCCAGATTATCAAGATCGCATCTGCGTTGACTGGCGCTCACACCGTGAGGCTCAACGTGCACGGGGCTGGCACTCTGCCGGCAGGTTCGGCGGGATCTGCTGTTCTGGTGGAGGCCATCCTCAAGACTGGCGATATTGGTGAAACCAATGTTGTTCCACCTACGCTGGCAGTTGGGCAATCAGTCGTTGCGGGCGAGGAATATAGCTACAACGGTGTGTACTATTGCTCGGCAACGACGGCGGTACAGGGCGCCACTTTGCCGACTCATACATCTGGCTCGGCTGTGGCGGGCGGCATCACATGGCACGCTAATTCGCGCACCAGCTACTTGGTCAATCAGCGCGGAATCGATTATCCGAGCGAGCGCGAATACGCCATTGTTGATGGCAGACTCAACGCCGTTAACGATGACATCGGCGGACAGACCCATGGCAATGAAACTCTTGTCTCGCGATCGATCACGGTGGATGGCGCGTCATGGAGCGAGTCTGGTGCGTTCGGGACAATCACGCTAGGTTCAGGCATTCACATCTCTGAACAGTTGAACTGGACCCATTCGACCATCCCCGGCCAGGTATTGGCTACAGGTGTGCTGACAACGAGCTTTACGCCTGGTCGTATGGTGCCCAGACTGGATGCTGTCGTGGCACAGGCTGGCTTCACGATCGACACAGCCTATCCAGCCATGATGCCGGCTGTGCGCTTTGATGATGAGTGGGACTACGACATCTTCACTAATTTGGTGGCGGATAACGGGACAGCGCTCGCCTTCGACACCTATGCAGGCGCAAATGTCATTGTGGATCTCGGACCGCGCCTGTCGGCATGCATGTACGGCGATTTCGGTGATTTCAATTGCGCATATGCCTGCCGGACGACGTCCGAGGCAATGAATGGTTATGTGAATACCGGCTCGAAATTCCACGTCTACACCAATATCAATAATCGGGCTTCCGCGACCAGCGGAGCAGATTGGGCTGTGAAGGGCTATTTTGAGAGGGCTGTCGTGGCCAATCCTGAGTCGGTCCCATATAGCTCAACTCTCGTCTTCGAATCCGAGCACGTGATTGGCGTCACCGCTTGATTTACGGACCGGATTAACGCTGCGGAGCCGCTGTCGATTGCGGCTTAACGCTTGGGAACAAAACAGATCGGCACTTCGCCATAGCCTGCGAAAGGCCGATCTGCCCCTCCTTGTTGAGGTGGATGATGTCTCGATAGCCGGTTTCTGGATTAATGAACTTGGCATCATCTATGATCGGCACACCGCTGGCCGCAACCAGGTTTGAAGCGTAGCCAGCGCCGCGAACTCCGGACTTATTCTCCATCCTGGTGGCGTGAGTGATCACACACACCGGCAATTTGAGATGCACCATCCGTGTGATCGCCGCTAGAGCGCTGCTCGCCGGCGGCAGCTCTATTTGCTTCGGCTCCTTTTCCTTCCACCGCAAATATCTGGGAAAGTAGCGAAAAGCGGCGTCCGAGAGTGCGGACCAAGGGGTCACCGTTGGATGGGTCTTCTGATTTAGTGCAGCGAAGGTCGGGACGTCGCCGGCGTCGTGTGTGGACAGAACAAGAATGAGCATGTCGGCATTGAACGTGCCGAAACGATTTATGTAGGCCTCTTCATTCTCCGGTCCCCAGCTGCCAGCGGAGGCGTTGAGATAGAGCGCATGGTCGACGGAAAGGATGTCGGTCGCAAGGTCGGCTTGGTCCGTCAGTGACCCGCCGTCGACGACTGAGTCGCCGACAACCAAGGCCCTGAATTCGCCGGCTGGTTTTGTGATCGGGAAGTGCGCGCTACGCATTCCGAACTCGTTGATCACGATATGGTTGCCAAAGCGATAGATGTCCTGGTTCGGCGCCCACATGTATTCGATGGTCGGATGCGCCACGGAGAGCGGCGGGGTTCCCAGCCCGAGATAGTATCGGCAGAACAGCTCGCCTCCGACAAGCGCCCAGAAGCAGATGCTTAGGAGCGAGACCCAGACGACAAGCCAGTCGACTCGGTCGCCGACCGGCGGCTTTACGTAGATATTCATGTTCGAGACCCCCGCCCGTGCACTATTTCTGTCGGCTTGGGGCCGTGTTTGGTTGGCCGACAATCAGATCATAAAGCGCGCCGATCCTCACGACGGGGACGCGTTTGTCCCGTTCACGTGTTCGCAGCTCTCGATAGGATTTGATCTTTAGCGTGCCGCCCGGCACTTTGATTCCCAAGCCACAACATTGCCCAAAACCGCGTCAGTTACGGCGCTCGGTTTGCGGGAAAGTCAATGGGAGCTGATTATTTTTTAGGCAGGCCGTCTTTAGCGGCGGCGCCACGGTCAACCAATGAAAGACCTGGCTGTGCAAAAAACCCTTCTGCGGGGGCTTTCGGGGTCAAGGCAATTGCCCGAGATCTGGGACCAACACTGTGTGGACAAGGAACGCAACAAACAGACATGTTGCAAAGAACCCAGCCGCTACAAGACACAAAGCAAGGGTGGACCCCAGGCGCCGCGCTGAGACGGCGGCGCGAACGAGAACAAGAACTGCTGGAACCGCGCCGATGAGAATAATTAGGATTCCGGTCATGTCCATCCTCGAGTGTAATTCCGGCTCGTCTCGCAACTCCCTTGCGCGGAAAGGGGGTGCATAGCACGATTGGTCAGATGGCGAACCGTCATGACTATAGTTCGCACGGTCGATATGGCTACGAAGAGCCTTGCGGGCGAGTACCGGTTCAAGGGCCGCAACGATGCACTTAGGTAAGGCAGAAGTCGAGTTGCCGCGAGAGTCAAAACGATCTATTTTGGCCCTTGGCGCATCGGATCGGATGCGCTGGTACGCTAAGCCGACTGCGACGCTTCGCAGTCAGGGCGCGCCCTGAATTTGGTAATAGGGGCGTGCTTTTTTATTTCAGCCTGCATTCTTGGGCAAGAACCCCTTCGCCTCCAGATCGGCGATGAGGAGGATTTCCACATAGGACGCGACTGTGCGGCAGTCAGGCCGCGCGCCTCGCCGAATTGGCGCCTCACTTGATGAACTGGGCAGAGCCTAATTGTTTAACAGCTTCGCGTACGCCGTCGATCTCCGCTCGGCATCTTTCTTGTACCGCCTTCTCGTTATTCATCAGCGTGTTCACCCGGTAGTGATGCTCCCGGTACTCGGTTCTGGCTGCTGGTGTTTGTATCTCTTCCGAGCGTGGGGCTACGTGGGCTGAAATCTTCTCCTGGTTGTCAAGATCGGCCCTGTTGATCGGGAGAACTGCTCCACCCCACTCACCCATCATGTGGGACATAAAATGCATATTAGCCGGAGGGTTAGGCCGTTCGGATGTCTGCTCCAGAACCTTGTATCGATCTATCCATTCGGGAAAGGTGTCATTCGCTTTTTGCAGGACCGACTGTCGACCCAAGGACTGCCCCATCTCCTCTGCAAAAAACAGATACTTCGACAGAGCCTTCACGTGGTGGTGGTCGTTCTTTAGCCGAGCGTCGATCAGTTCGGAGATAGCCGCGACCATTTCAACCCGGGCTTCGTCTATCAAAGCGTTGCGGGCCGATGATCTTTTCTCGTCATTATTGACTGCTCTGTTGCCGAAGTAGATAAGGACGCCGATTGCTAAGGCACCGAATGCCAAGTGCGAGAACCTGTGGTTGGTTAGATATGCCAACCAATCAAATAGCCACTCTCGGTTGGCTGACAGCCATCCCATGAACCCGTAGCCATCTGTCATGAACGCCCCGAACTCGTAAAGGGCGTATAGAACAGAAGCCACCGCCGCGAGAGGATGGTTCTTGACCCATTGGACAAAGCGATGGGCAGGCGGCTTGAATTCCACTGGTAGTTGGCTTTCCCCCATGCGCGATTCATATCAGAATCCGCTCTTTTGGATAGCGGCTAGTCCACCAAATCGCGCAGCGGCTTCTTGCGTGGCGGCTGCTGTAATCAAATGAGATTGGCAGACGCCAAACTCTGGCGACTTCAGTGTTTGGTGCCCGTCCTCTCGGCAACTAGTTGTTCAATATCCATCGCGACTTCATCGAATAGCGCCTCGAGCTCGGCTTTGGTCTTGAGATTGAAGGCATGCTTGATTTCCTCGATCATTTCTTCATCGAGGTATGCCTCCCAGTCGGCTATCGGCATTCGCTACCTCCTGTCGCTAATTACTGTCGCAAGCTGGCCCACAATCCGTCTGTTTATCCAACCATCCGAGCTTCATGGCAGTCAATGGCATTTGGCGCCGATGTCGGGCAACTAGAGCACTGAACGCTCTCGCCATGGCATCCCATGCGGTGCGTACCTCTGGGCAGCACGTGCCGCCCGACCGCCGCCACCGCGGCCAGTGGAACACGATGCCGGAGCCGCGGCAGTGCGGGCAATCATCCGCGTGTGGCATCTTCGTCGCCCGTCAGCCTGGCAACGCGCTCTTGCCTCAGACGCTTCTTGCGTTGGTTGGCGCCGCCTGTCGTGGCGGTCCCAATTCACAGGTTTTTTGTTCCCTGTGTGCCCTTTCCAAGGCTCTCGAAAGCCGCCAGTTGCCTCTCCAGCACAGCAATTATGGCGGCTAATCCGATGGCCATTACACCCATACCGAACGACACCGACCCAAGTATCTCATGGATTGCAGACTTGGCCGCGCTGTAGACCAGGACGCCTCCGGCCATCTGAAGAATTCCAAGAATTTCGAGCAATTTGCGCATTGATGTCCCTTTATTTTCGATCAGATCACAAGTCCGGTTTCGGCGAACAGATTGCCGACGCCGAGGCAGTCAGAGCGCGCCCTGAATTTAACATAGGGGCGCGCCTAGTCCGCCGCGGGTTTCGGCAGAAAGCCCTTCGCCTCAAGATCGTCAGCTAAAACTTTCTCGACGTAACTGCTTACAGTGCGCCTGTCCGCTACAGCGGCCTTGGCCAGCGCCTCTTTGATTGCCGGGGGCAATCTAAGCGCAAGATTGGCTGATTTGGCGTTGGCCATTGAATCTCTCCCTCGGTCGCGATGTCATGCAATGTAATGCATAATCTCGTTGACGGCTATCTCGATTTATGCAATGCATTGTCATGCAAAGCATTGCAAGCGGCAGAATCGACTGCGCGCCAGGACGGTTAACGAGGTGTAGGAGATATGATGAACTTGGGTAAGCACTGCATCGCATTGGACACCGGCCTGCGGGGGCTGGTTGTCGGTATCATCCAGATTCTAGGAGAGGCCACCCGCCACCTGGTGCGATTCGCCACTGGCGATGAGGTATGGGTCGATGCGGTGGATCTCGAGTTCCTATAGATGGCATGCGCATCACGACGAAAAGCCCCGCCTTGAGCGGGGTTTTTGTTGTGCTGGCCATACTGCGGCTATTTTCCGTGTAGCCAGTTTGGGGGATGCTGGCTAAGCCTTTGTTTTATTTGGTCGGAGTGGCCGGATTCGAACCGACGACCCCTTGACCCCCAGTCAAGTGCGCTACCGGGCTGCGCTACACTCCGGACCGGTCGCGATGTATCGTGATAACCCGGTTCGGGTCAACCGAATTCGGCGGCCATCACGCCGATGCCCGGCATGGTGGATTTGAAGTTCCTGCTCTGGTGGATGTCGTCAGCATTCAGGAACTTCAAATCCAGAATACACCTCGCTTGTCTGGCTTGATCCTCTGGCGTCGTTGCTATGAGACGGGTCTTGGATTTTCCACGGATTGTGTCAGCGCGGCCGTATCGATCAGCGCGCTTTCCGGAAGCCGGAGCGCAGAGGCTATTCGCCTGAGCTTCGACAAATCGGCATTCCTGCCGTTCTCGATGTCCGCGATCTCATCGACCGACAGTCCGCACGTCAGGGACAGCTCTTCCATGCTGTATCCCCTGGTTTCTCGGATGGCCTTAAGGGCGCTGTGGTCGGGCGCAGCTTCGGTCGCCGACAGTTCGGAAAAAGCTTCGCTTGTTGCTATTTGGGGCATTTGGCAACTCCGTGGATTTAAAGAGTTTGATCAAATCAAGAAGTTGCCTGAGACGGCGCAGAGAATGCCCTCTCGATGGTGATTTGCCAAGCGCCAAAAACGCCGTCACGGCATCGTGATTCCGATCGGCGCAGCCCGGCACAGGCCTCGGCGGCACCGGCACGGGACCGTCATCCCGATCGGGGTCTTTGACTGGCCGATCGCCGAATTGTTCGACGGTTCTGAGCCGCTCCCTTGTCAAGCGGCTGTCGCTGGCCCGTTAGCCGTTTTGAGCGGATCGAACCTCAGCGGCAGGAGCACGCAGAACGCGTCAGGGGCTGCGAATTTTCTTGAACCGACGCGTGAACCTTTTCTCTCCGGGCCGCACCAACACGGCATGGACGCCACAAAGGCGGTCCCAACCGGAAGGACGCCCTGACGGCGATCCTCGATCAAGAGAAGGAGATGCTCAAGTGACCAACATCTCGAACTTCAAGCGCCTGTCGCTCGCCGCTGCCATCGTCGTCTCGGCCTTCGGCTCGATTTCACTGCCGGGCTCGGCCTTCGCCAACGGCACGCATCCGAGCGGCGGCGGCGCGGTTTGCAAGGGCGCGGGTCACTGCCTGGTGCTGCAGCTCGACTGCAAGGGTACATATACGGACGCCACCGACTCCAACGGCACCGTCTACGGCAAATGCAGCCAGACCGCGCAGGTCAGCCCGAAGAACAAGCTCAAGCTCGCGCGCTGATCGACTTTTGGTCACGAAAATGGCGGGCCGTCCGCGCCGCCATTTTCCTGTCTCAACGTGCCGATCTCGATCTCGTTCGCGACGTTTTCTGCTGGCGGCTGAGGAACAGGCTGGCGACGAGCCCGACCACAACCAGACCGACTGCGGCCGCAGTCGCAGGATGATCGCGGGCCGTCTTCTCTATCACCCTGCCTTGCCTCCTGATCGCAGGCAGAGCGTCACTAAAACGCTCGGCGAGGTCCGAGTAATAGTCCGACGCGGTGTCACGCCCGTCCTCGTAATAGGCGCTGCCGCGCCTGGAAACGGCTTTCCTCAACGCCGCCAGTTCCCTGGAGAGAGCCGCGACCTGTTTTTCAAGATCGATGTCGGAGAGGGTCGAAAATGATACCATGACAGGCTTCCTTCTTTTGCGAAGGAACGCACGATCGCAAAACCGGTTCCGGTTTTTGCCGCGACCGATCGGGGCCCAGAGCGCGTCGCGTCAGAAGCGATTCATGCGACCCGCGTGAAGTTCTATGCAGTCGCTATCCCGGGGCCATGCGCTAGCGCACCTGATCGAGCAGGCGCTTGCATTCCAGAAGGTCGAACAGCGCCTCCTGCAGCAAAGCGCGATTGTCGCGCGAGAGTTTCGACGTGCCCGGCTGCACCGGGCCTTCGTCGTCGGTCTTGCCCAGGCCGAAAAAGCGCCGGCTGGGTTTCACCTTGGGCTCGCCGACCAGCATCTCGTCATCGGCGCCGCGCGGCTGGGCCGCCGGCGTCAGCGGCACCGCATCGGCCTGCCGGCGCTGCGAGATCGCCTCGACGGCCGCCATGTCGCCATTGCCGATGGCGACCAGGAAATGATTGCCGTTCTCGCGCAACAGCTTCTGCACGCCCTTGATCGTGTATCCCTGATCGTAGAGCATGTGGCGGATGCCCTTGATCAGTTCGACATCCTGGGGCCGGTAGTAGCGGCGGCCGCCGCCGCGCTTCATCGGCTTGATCTGGTTGAAACGCGTTTCCCAAAAACGCAGCACATGCTGCGGCAGGTCGAGATCTTCTGCGACCTCACTGATGGTGCGGAAAGCGTCGGGGCTCTTGTCCATGGGCGAAATCCTCACGCTGGAGCATGGTCCCGAAAAGTGGGAAAACGGTTTTCGGCCAGGATCATGCTCAACAAAGAGTCATTCCGATCCGGCTTGTTGTGCCGAATCGAGCCTTATTTCAGCGGTTTATGAGACAATATTCAAGCCCGGCGTCAAAGCAGGCGACCGTTTTCAACCGGGCTTTGAAGCGCAGGCGCTATTTGCTGCCCTTGGCCTTGCTGATCTGGTGCGCGCGCAGGATGCGGTTCTTCAGCACATTCGACGATTTGAAGGTCATCACGCGGCGCGGCAGGATCGGCACTTCCTCGCCGGTTTTGGGGTTGCGCCCGATGCGCTCGTTCTTGGAGCGGACATGGAAGGTCGCGAACGACGACAATTTCACCGTCTCGCCGCGAACGATCGCCTCGCAGATCTCGTCCAGAACCGCTTCGACGAGCTCGGCCGATTCAGTACGCGACAGGCCAACCTTGCGATAAACGGCTTCAGCAAGATCGGCGCGCGTAAGTGTCTTTCCCCCCATGCGAACCGTCCCCATCAGCTCAAAAAACATAACTCTATATAAGTAAAGATAGAGCCTAAGTAATTGATCCGGCAAGGTCAAGGACCGAACCGGTCCGTTCGGCACTTACCAGCGAACCAGGACCGCGCCCCAGGTGAAGCCGCCGCCCATCGCCTCGATCAGCACCAGATCACCCTTCTTGATGCGGCCGTCGGCGACCGCCACCGACAGCGCGAGCGGCACCGAAGCAGCCGAGGTGTTGCCGTGCAAATCGACGGTAACCACTACCTTTTGTTCCGCTATCCCGAGCTTCCTGGCGGAAGCGTCGATAATCCGCTTGTTGGCCTGATGCGGCACGAACCAGTCGAGATCTTCAGCGGTGATCCCGGCAGCTGAGAACGTCGCCTCGATGACGTCGGTGATCATGCCGACCGCGTGCTTGAACACTTCGCGGCCTTCCATCCTGAGATGGCCCACCGTTCCGGTGGTCGACGCTCCACCGTCGACGAACAGCTTGTCCTTATGAGCCCCGTCGGAGCGCAGGCTGGCCGCCAGCACGCCGTGGTCGGCAATGCCGCCCGCCCCCTCGCCTGCTTCCAGCACCATCGCGCCGGCGCCGTCGCCAAACAGCACGCAGGTCGAGCGATCGCTCCAGTCGAGGATGCGCGAAAAGGTTTCGGAGCCGATCACCAGCACGCGTTTGGCTAGGCCGCCGCGGATATAGAGGTCGGCCGTCGTCACCGCGTAGACGAAGCCCGAGCACACCGCCTGCATGTCGAAGGCGAAGCCGTGATGCATGCCGAGCCGGTTCTGGATGTCGACGGCGGTCGCCGGAAAGGTGTTGTTGGGAGTCGAGGTCGCCAGCACGATCAGGTCGATATCGGCCGGCGTCAGTCCGGCATTGTCGAGGGCTGCGCGCGCCGCCGCCTCGCCGAGCGAAGCCGTCGTCTCGTCGTCGGCCGCGATATGGCGCTGGCGGATGCCGGTGCGCTGGGCAATCCATGCGTCTGACGTCTCGACCATGCCTTCGAAATCGGCATTCTTCATGATGCGGCGGGGCAGCGCGGAGCCTGTGCCGCGCACGACTGATCTGATCAAGGCTCTTTCCTATTCCTCTGCGTCGGCAACGACGTCGGATTTCCTGGATGTCTGGGCATGCGGATTGCGCGCATGGAACAGATCAAGATCGGCTTCGATGCGATCGAGCAGATTGTTGCGCACCATGTCGTAGCCAAGCTCGATCGCCGCCGCGAAGCCGTCCGAATCGGCGCCGCCATGGCTTTTCACCACGACGCCGTTCAGACCCAGGAAAACCCCGCCGTTGGAGCGGCCGACATCCATCTTTTCGCGCAGGCGATCGAAGGCGCCCTTGGCGAATACATAGCCGATCCTGGCCATCAGCGTGCGGTCCATCGCGGCGCGCAGGTAACCGGCGATCTGCCGTACCGTGCCTTCCGCCGTCTTCAGCGCGATGTTGCCGGCAAATCCTTCGGTGACGACCACGTCGACCGTGCCCTTGCCGATGTCGTCGCCCTCGACGAAACCATGGTAGTTCATCGAGGCCATGTTGGCCTCGCGCAACATGCGGCCCGCCTCCTTGACCTCTTCCTGGCCCTTGATCTCCTCGACGCCGACATTGAGCAGACCGACGCTCGGCCGTTCGATGCCGAAAACCGAGCGCGCCATGCCAGTGCCCAGAATGGCAAAATCAACCAGTTGATGCGCATCCGCGCCGATGGTGGCGCCGACGTCCAGCACCACGCTTTCCCCACGCAATGTCGGCCACAGCGCCGCGATCGCCGGACGGTCGATGGTCGCCATGGTGCGGAGGCAGAATCTCGACATCGCCATCAGCGCGCCGGTGTTGCCGGCCGAGATGCAGGCGTCGGCAGTGCCTGCCTTGACCGCCTCGACCGCTTTCCACATCGACGACTTCCAGCGGCCATGGCGCAGCGCCTGGCTCGGCTTGTCGTCCATCCGGACTGCTATCTCGCAGTGGATGAACTCGCTCACTTCCGCCAGCTTGGGCAGCTTTGCGAGTTCGGGGCGCACTGCCTCCTCGCGACCATAGATGACGAAGCGGATGTCGGGACGCCGGGTCGCGACCGTCATGAGCGCCGGGATGACCACGCTTGGTCCGTGATCGCCGCCCATGGCATCGATGGAAATCCTGATCACGCGGTGTTCATCTCACAGTTTGCTTGAGCGAGCGCCTGGCGCTGGCAACGGGTTTGGGGCTCGCGAGGGTTCGGCGAAAATAGCGTTTTTGGGCTGGCGCACAACCGGCTTTCTCCGATTGGGTCGGGTTTTCAGGATTTCCCCAGCAGGGAACGCAGCTTTTGCTGAAATTCGCTTTCCGCAGTCCCGGCATCGTCGGCAGCCTCCATCGAAACGCCTTGCTTGCGCGGATAGGGATCGATCGCCAGTCCAAAGAACTGTTCGGCGAGCGCCCCGACATCGATTGAATTGCCGGAAAATGTTTCCGGGCTGTCCGGCCCTTCGGCATCGAGCATTATCTCGCCACCGCCCTCGAAACCCTGCCGCCCGAGCTTCGACTGCTCCGGCAGGAACAGTGCGTCGACCGCCTCGTCGATATGCGCCTCGATCGGGTCCAGGGTGACGATGCAGGCCTGGGTGATATCGGCCTCGACGCGGCCGCTGACCTTGACGCCGTTGCGCTTCCATGGCGCCACCAGCAGTTCGGCGCGATAGTTCTCGACCGACAGCAACTCGTGCTCGCCTGCCAGCGCGGCGCGCTGCGCGGCGTCGGCCTCGATTAGCACCGGCAGTCCCTTTTGCGGCAGCCGGGCGACGTTGGCCACGAAGGACACGGGGCTCTGGCGATCGGGGCTCTGGGAATCGGCGTGTTTCATATTTTCCTTTAAATAGGCTTGTTTTCTTAAATAGGTTTGGCCGCGGGGAATGCCACAGTGCCGGAAACAATCGATTCGGTCGGCTGTTCCGCGAGTCGCCTGGAGACATCGGCGACGTAGCCGGCCAGACGCGTCGCCTGCGGCCAGATGCCGGCATCGGGCCTGACATTGCGGGCAAGCGCCGCGACGAGTGCGTCATGGTCGTTTCGTTCCAGCGCATCGTCATAGGCGGCGGTGCGGCCATAAAACATCTTTGCCAGTTTCTTCATGCGCTTCGGCACGCCGACGTCGCCGATACCGAGTTCGCGCAGCGAATGCTCGACATCCATGAAGAACTCGTCGATCAGCACCTGCGCGACCTCCCCGGCAACACCACCCTCGCCGCGCAGCCGGTGCTGGAACAGGAACATGTGCAGCGACAGCATCTCGAAGCGGCCAAGCGGCGTGTCCGGGACATCCCAGTCGGAATAAAACACGGTTTGCCGCGCCGTTGCCACGATTTGTGCGTAAAGCGCCTCGGTGATAGCGCGGTTGGCGTGACGTTCGCGACCAAAAAGGCGCTGGAACATTGAGGGTGGTCTCCCGGGGACCGTTTGTTGAATTGGCCTTGTTGCATCGGCGAGCAAGCTGGTTTACCGGTTTTGCGGCCCAGCGCAAGTTGCGGCCAGCTAATGGAGTTGTAGTTGCGCGCGCTGAAAATCAAGTCGACTTTTCTGCCCAGGTCCGCTTTTCCGAGATCCGCCGGCGCGATCTCGCTGCTGGTGGCAGCTTCGGCGCTTTGCGGCTGCAACTCGTCGAAGATGATCGGTGATCTCAATCCGAGCGAGACGCTGACGCAGGGCTACGTCATCGACCAGCAGGCGATCGACCTGGTGCCGGTCGGCTCGAGCCGCGAACAGGTGCTTCTGGCGCTCGGCACCCCGTCTACCAAGGCGACTTTCGACAACGAGGCCTTCTACTACATCTCACAGACGCGCAAGCGTTACGTCGCCTTCGACAAGCCGAGGCTGGTCGACCAGAAGGTGCTGGCCGTCTATTTCGGCGAGGACGGGCGCGTTACCCAGATCGCCAATTACGGCCTGAAGGACGGCAAGGTGTTCGACTTCATCTCGCGGACCACGCCGACCGGCGGCAAGGACCAGAACTTCCTCAGCCAGATCATGGGTGGCGCCAGCAAGCTGGCGCCCGGCCTCCCCGGCGGCGGCGGCGCCTCGCCCGGCACCTGATCAATCCCGGCAGAATCGGCTTCTCATCCTTTTTTGCTTCCCTTCCTTTAACTTCGAGGGGAAGCAGCAACATCTCAGGCGACCGAAAACCCGCGGGAGCGATCCTGCGGGTTTTTGTTTTGAGACAGAAAGCCATTGTCGCAGGCTGCGGGCCGCAGACGACTTGAACGCGAGCTTTTGGAGCTGTCACGGGCGTCAATTCCCTGATGCTGGACGTCCAAAATAGACGAACCCGCGGGATCGCTCCCGCGGGTTCGGTTGTGGATCTCGGCCTCGGAAGGCCAAGCCGCCTCAGCCGTGCGCGAGCACGGCGAGCAGCAGCAGGGCGACGATGTTGGTGATCTTGATCGCCGGGTTGACTGCCGGACCGGCGGTGTCCTTGTAGGGATCGCCGACCGTGTCGCCGGTCACCGAGGCCTTGTGCGCCTCGGAGCCCTTGAGATGCTTGACGCCGTCCTTGTCGGTAAAGCCGTCCTCGAACGATTTTTTCGCATTGTCCCAGGCGCCGCCGCCGGAGGTCATCGAGATGGCGACGAACAGGCCGTTGACGATGACGCCGAGCAGCGAGGCGCCAAGGGCTGCAAAGGCGGACGCCTTCGAGCCCGAGATCAGCAGCACGCCGAAATAGACGACCAGCGGCGCCAGCACCGGCAGCAGCGACGGAATGATCATTTCGCGGATCGCCGCCTTGGTCAGAAGATCGACCGCACGCGCATAGTTCGGCTTCGAGGTGCCGGCCATGATGCCCGGATCCTCGCGGAACTGCTTGCGCACCTCCTCGACGATGGCGCCCGCCGCACGGCCGACAGCCGTCATGGCGATGCCGCCGAACAGATACGGAATCAGACCGCCGAAGATCAGACCGGCGACGACATAAGGGTTGGACAGGTCGAAAGAGACGTCGCCCATGCCCTGGAAGTAAGGATATTTGTCGCTATTGGCGGCAAAGAACTTCAGGTCGTTGGAGTAGGCCGCAAACAGCACCAGAGCACCGAGACCGGCCGAACCGATGGCGTAACCCTTGGTCACCGCCTTGGTGGTGTTGCCGACGGCGTCGAGCGCATCGGTCGACTGGCGCACTTCCTTGGGCAAGCCGGCCATTTCGGCAATGCCGCCGGCATTGTCGGTGACCGGGCCGAAGGCGTCGAGCGCGACGATCATGCCGGCGAGGCCGAGCATCGTGGTGACCGCGATCGCCGTGCCGTAGAGGCCGGCGAACTGGTAGGTCGATATTATGCCGCCGACGATGACGATCGCCGGAAGTGCCGTCGATTCCAGCGAGACCGCAAGGCCCTGGATGACGTTGGTGCCGTGACCGGTGACCGAAGCCTGGGCGATGGAGTTCACCGGGCGCTTGTCGGTGCCGGTATAATATTCGGTGATCACCACGATGAGACCAGTCACCAGAAGGCCGATCAGGCCGCAGATGAACAGGTTCGCGCCGGTGATGGCCATGCCGTCGACCGTGCCGATCTCGCCCCAGCCCAGCGTTGCCGAGGTGGCGATGCCGAGGCCGACGATCGACAGCAGGCCGGTGACGATCAGGCCCTTGTAGAGCGCGCCCATGATCGAGCCGTTGGAGCCGAGCTTGACGAAGAAGGTGCCGACGATGGAGGTCAGGATGCAGGCGCCGCAGATGGCCAGCGGATAGAGCATCGTGGCGCTGAGAACGGCGGTGCCGCCGAAGAAGATGGCGGCGAGGACCATGGTGGCGACCACGGTCACCGCATAGGTCTCGAACAGGTCGGCGGCCATACCGGCGCAGTCGCCGACATTGTCGCCGACATTGTCGGCGATGGTGGCCGGGTTGCGCGGATCGTCTTCGGGAATGCCGGCTTCGACCTTGCCGACGAGATCGCCGCCGACGTCGGCGCCCTTGGTGAAGATGCCGCCGCCGAGACGGGCGAAGATCGAGATCAGCGAGGCGCCGAAGCCGAGCGAAACCAGCGAGTCGATGACGACGCGGTCGTTGGGCTGGAGGCCGATGAATTGGGTGAGGATCAGGTAATAGATCGAGACGCCGAGCAGGGCCAGGCCAGCGACCAGCATGCCGGTGATGGCGCCCGACTTGAAGGCGATCTCGAGGCCGGCTGCGAGGCTGTTGGAAGCCGCCTGCGCGGTGCGCACATTGGCGCGCACCGAGACGTGCATGCCGATGAAGCCGGCGGCGCCCGACAGAACGGCGCCGATCAGGAAGCCGATGGCGGCGGTGATCGAAAGCAGCCACCAGGCGAGCAGCAGGACCACGACGCCGACGATGGCGATGGTGGTGTACTGGCGCGCCAGATAGGCCTGCGCGCCTTCGCGGATGGCCGCGGAAATTTCCTGCATGCGTGCATTGCCCTGATCGGCCGCGAGGACCGATTTTGTCGCCCAGATGGCGTAAAGGACTGAAAGCAGACCGCAGGCGATGACAGCTAAAATTATGGTCATTGCCGGATTTTCCTCGATTGATGACCCAAAAGAACCCCTCCCTGGGCCGTTGAGACGGGGAGCGGATTCCGCGCGCCGAATCCGCTCCCCTCGCATCGGCTTATGCGAAACAGGGCTGCGAACGTCAAGATATTGTTCGGTTTTTGCCCGGCTTTCGCCCAAAAGCCCCCGGCTTTCGCCCAAAAGCAATGGCGGCAACGGGCTCGCAAGTGCCGCCACCCGATCAGATCGATTGAAATCGGCTGACGGTCGTCAGCCTCCGCGCAGGTCGCCGTCCAGTTCGACCACGAAGAGCAGCACCGCCCGCATGGTCATGGAGAACATGAAAGCCTTCTGCTGGCCGTTGCAGACGTTGGACTGCCACGCCCGGCGCGAGCCTGATCAGGCAGCGGAACTTGCAGATAGACAGCGCTTATGCAGATTTTGCAAATATCGGCGGGGCAGCCTATCTTCAGGGTGGAGTTGGAGATGACCGATGAAGTTCAAGGCGATCATTCACGAAGCCGAAGAAGGTGGCTACTGGGCCGAAGTGCCGGCAATTCCCGGCTGCGCGACCCAGGGTGAAACCTTGGACGAACTTGTCGAGAACTTGCGTGAAGCAATCGAAGGCTGCCTCTCGGTAGAGCCGCTATCTTTCACTTCAGAACCCGGCCGGGTCATGGAAATCGCTGTTTGAAGTCCATTTCCGGCAAGGAGCTTGCGTGCCATCGAGCGGCAAGGCTGGAGGCTTTTGCGTGTTGCCGGCAGTCATCACATCTACGGCAAGGAAGGCAGCATCGTGCGCCTTTCGATCCCGATTCACGGCAACAGGCCGCTCAAAACAGGACTCTTGCGACATCTCTTGGCGCTGGCCGAGATGAGCGAAGGCGATATCTGAGTTTTGCTAATTACGCCGTCTCCTGCCCCATGCGGCGTGCGGTGTAGCGCTCGATCGCCGACAGCGCGTCATAGATCAGCACGGCAAGCGCGGCGACGATCAGCCCGCCCTGCAGGACGAAGGCGAGATTGTTGGACAACAGGCCGGCGATGATCACCTCGCCGAGCGTCCTGGCCGCCACGGTCGAGCCGATCGTCGCGGTGGCGAGGCTGATGACCACCGAAAGCCGGATACCGCCGAGAATGATCGGCGCGGTGAGCGGCAGCTCGACCTTGACCAGCCTTTGCCAGCCGGTCATGCCGGCGCCGCGCGCCGCCTCGACCACATTGGCCGGCAGCGTCGTCAGCCCGGTCAGCGCGTTCTCGAAGATCGGCAGCAGGCCGTAGAGAAACAGCGCGATCAGTGTCGGCTTCTCGCCAAAGCCGACGGCCGGCACGGCCAGCGCCAGCACCGCCACCGGCGGAAAGGTCTGGCCGATATTGACCAGGCTGCGCGACAGCGGCAGGAATTCGACGCCGGCCGGCCGGGTGACCAGGATGGCGAGCGCCACGGCAACGATGGTTGCCGCCACCGTCGCGATCAGCACGGTCCTCAGGTGCAGCAGCGTCAGCGTCAACAGGCTGCCCTGGTTGTAGATTGCCGGCGCGTTGCTCTCGGTCAGCGGCTTCAGCAGCGGCTCGAACCAACCCGGATTGGTCACGAACGCAATGAGCAGCACCACCAGGGCAAGCCTGAGCAGTGACGGAAGCCAGGCTTTTACACCGGCCTCTTTCATGCCGGCCTCGCCGCGCGTTTCACCAGCCCATCCACAGTCACGCGGCCGAGCGGCTTGCCATCCGCGCCTGTCACCGGCAGCGCCGGGCGTCCCGACCACAACAGTTCGGCCAGCGCATCGCGCTGGCTGGCGTCGGCGGGGATCGCCTCGCCTTCGGCGGTGCCCGTCTCCACGGCGTCGCGCACCCGGCCGAGCGACAGCAGCCTGAACGGTTTTTCGCTGGCGCCGACCAGGGTCTCGACGAAGGCGCTGGCCGGCTTCGCCAGGATCTCGGCGGGCCTGGCATATTGCACCAGCTTGCCGGCATCCATCACCGCGATCTTGTCGCCCATACGCACCGCCTCCTCCATGTCATGGGTGACGAGGATGATGGTGGTGCCGAAGCGCTTCTGGATCGCCAGAAGGTCCTCCTGCGCCTTGTTGCGGATGATCGGGTCGAGCGCGCCGAACGGCTCGTCCATCAACAGCACATTCGGCTCCGCGGCAAGTGCCCTGGCGACGCCGACGCGCTGCTGCTGGCCGCCGGAGAGCTCGTGCGGATAGCGTGGCCCGAACGCCTGGGGATCGAGCTGGTAGAGCGTCATCAACTCGTCGACACGGCGCTTGGTGCGGGCCGCGTCCCAGCCAAGCAGCACCGGCACGGTGGCGATGTTCTGTGCCACGGTGCGATGCGGAAACAGCCCATGGCCCTGAATGGCGTAACCGATGCTGCGGCGCAGCTCGTAGCCGGGCAACGAGCGGTTGTCGGCGCCGTCGAGCCTGATCACGCCGGCGGTCGGCTCGACCAGCCGGTTGATCATGCGCAGCAGCGTCGTCTTGCCGGAGCCGGAGGTGCCGACGATGACGGCGATGGTGCGCGGCTCGATCACCATCGACACGTCGTCGACGACGATCATCGCGTCATAGCGCTTGGTAATGCCTTCGATCTCGATCATGCCGGTTGTGCCTCGCGTCGCCGGGTGGAGGTCATTTCGATCAATGCGTCGAGAATGATGGCGGCAGCAAAGGCCAGCGCCACCGTCGGCACGGCGCCGAGCAGCACCAGGTCCATCGCCGTCTGGCCAACGCCCTGGAACACGAACACGCCGAAACCGCCGCCGCCGATCAGCGCGGCAATGGTGGCAAGGCCGATGTTCTGCACCAGCACGATGCGGATGCCGGTGAGGATCACCGGGAAGGCCAGTGGAAATTCGACGCCGAACAGGCGCTGGCGCTCGGTCATGCCCATGCCGCGCGCGGCGTCGTTGGCGGCGCGCGGCACACCGGCAAGGCCGACCACGGTGTTGGCCACCACCGGCAGCAGCGAATAGAGGAACAGGGCGACGAAGGCGGGCGCGGTGCCGATGCCGCGAATGCCGAGGGAGGCCGCGCCGGGCACATGCGTGGCGACCCAGCCGAGCGGCGCGATCAACAGGCCGAACAGCGCGATCGAGGGAATGGTCTGGATGATGTTCAGCACGTTGAGCACGCCGGCCCGCAATTTTTCGACGCGGTGGCAGAGGATGCCAAGCGGCAAGCCTGCTATCACCGCCGCCGCCAGCGAGCCCAGCGCCAGCGTCACATGCTTGGAGCCTTCGGCCCAAAAACTGTCGGCACGGTTGGCGTATTCCTTGAGGATCGACAGACTGTTCCAGCTGCCCGAGACCAGCAGCAGGCCGATCGCCGCTGCCGCGACGACGAGCACGCCGATCCGCGCCGATGGCGACAGGTTCAGCCTCGTCAGCCCATCGGCGAGCAAC
Organism: Mesorhizobium sp. WSM4806; assembly: GCF_055811635.1. NCBI lineage: Bacteria > Pseudomonadati > Pseudomonadota > Alphaproteobacteria > Hyphomicrobiales > Phyllobacteriaceae > Mesorhizobium > Mesorhizobium sp. WSM4806. The sequence goes on from NZ_JBVVQZ010000004.1 coordinate 288,675, forward strand.
AGCGTAAAGGCGAAGATGAGCAGCCAGAAACCCGAAGCCGGCGAGATGCGGGCAAAGCTGTTGCCCTCAGGCGTCAGGAAGCTGCCGGCGACGCCGATCAGCAGCGCCAGTGCGGCAAGCGCGACCACGCTGGCGGCCAGGCGCAGGACCAGCGGCGTTTTCAGCAAGGCGACGACCGCCGCAACGACGACGACGGCAAGCAGCAGCGGCCCCAGCGTCGGCGGCAGCGCTTCAAGAATCGAGCGCGCCTCGCCCGGCACGATGCGATTGGCGCGCAAGGTGGCAAAGGGCGCCGCGAAGGCGGCATAGGCAACGATCGCGGCGATGACCACGCCGAGCTTGTCGAAGCGGATCCGCATCAGGCACCCGCGCAGCGCGAGAGAGCTGCCGCCTTTTGAAGCCAGATGCCACAGCCTCGGCGCCCTACGACACCCCCCTCTGGCCTGCCGGCCATCTCCCCCTCAAGGGGGGAGATTGGCAGCGTCAGCGCCGGTACACACCTTGCACAGCTGAAAGGTGGCGAAAGCCGTCGTGACATCTGATCTCCCCCCTTGAGGGGGAGACGGCCGGCAGGCCAGAGGGGGGCGCCTCGCACCGGCGTCACGATCTTAGGAACGGCCTACTTCAAAAACCCGTTCTTCTTCAAAAAGTCTTCGGCGACGCCCTTGACCGGCTCGCCGCCGACCTGCACGCGGCCGTTCAGTTCCTGCAGGGTGACGAGGTCGAGCTTGGCGAAGACCGGCTTCAGCAGCGTCTCGATTTCGGGATGCTCCTTCAGCACCGCCTCGCGGATGATCGGCGCCGGCTGGTAGACCGGCTGCACGCCCTTGTCGTCTTCGAGCACGACCAGGCCGGACGGCGAGATGCCGCCGTCGGTGCCGTAGACCATGGCGGCGTTGGCACCGTTGGTCTGGTTCGCCGCAGCGGCGATGGTCGCCGCCGTGTCGCCGCCGGAGAGCGTGATCAGCTGGTCCGGCTTAAGCGTGAAACCATAGGTGGTCTGGAAAGCCGGCAGCGCGGCAGCCGAATTGACGAATTCGGCCGAGGCCGCCAGCACCACCTGGCCGCCGCCGGAGACATATTTGCCGAAGTCGGACAGAGTCGCCAGCTTGTTGGTCTCGGCGACATCCTTGCGCAGCGCAATCGCCCAGGTGTTGTTGGCCGGCGACGGCGACAGCCAGACGATCTTGTTGGCGTCGTAGTCTAGCTTCTTGGCCGTTTCATAGCCCTTGGCGGCATCCTTCCACACCGGATCGTCGGCCTTTTCGAAGAAGAAGGCGGCATTGCCGGTGTATTCCGGATAGATGTCGATCTCGCCGGCGGTGATCGCCTTGCGCACCACAGGGGTGCCGCCGAGTTGGATGCGGTCGGTGGTCTGGATGTTGTTGGCGTTCAGCACCAGCTGGATGATGTTGCCGAGCACGCCGCCTTCGGTGTCGATCTTCGACGACACGACCACCTGAGCGCTCGCCGAGGCTGCGGTGATGCCGAGCGCCAGTGCCGCGCCGGCCAGAACCTTGACTGAAAACATTTCACAAATCCCTTGCTGAGAACCGGACTGCGGCTGCCGCATATGAGCATGGCTTCAATGCCCCGTCGGGGCACACGGTTTCATAAGAAGGGGGATGGGGGCAATAATTTTGTTCGGATGCGGGTGAATCCGCTGCTGTCCGATCCCGACAGCGTCATGTCACTACAGCGCGTCGCGTCCGTTTGGACGCGCAAAGGACGCTGTAGCACTATTGATTTGCGCATGGTCCTTTCCGAACCTTCGGATCGGGGTCATGCGCTGGTCGGCCGCGCGGTCATCTTCAGCACGCCCAGCGCCACGAAGCACAACACCGTCACCGGGAAGATGATCCAGTTCAGCATCTCCCAGCCCCAGGCGTTGTAGACCGCGCCCGACATCAGCGAGGCGAAGGCGACGGAGCCGAACAGGACGAAGTCGTGAAAACCCTGGACCTTGGCCTTTTCCGATGGGCGGTAGCTGTCGGCGACCATGGCGGTGGCGCCGATGAAGCCGAAATTCCAGCCAAGGCCGAGCAGGATCAGCGCCGTCCAGAATTGCCACAGCGCCAGGCCCGACAGCGCCACCACGGCGCAGCCGATCAGCAGCACAAGGCCGGTTGCGACAATCCGTTCGGCGCCGAAGCGATAGATCAGCGAGCCGGTGAAGAAGCTCGGCGCGAACATCGCCATGACATGCCAGGAAATGCCGAGCGTGGCGTCGTCCGTCGACAGGCCGCAGCCGACCATGGCGAGCGGCGCGCCGGTCATGACGAAGCTCATCAGCGCGTAGCTGCCGACGGCGCAAAACAGCGCCGCAACGAAACGCGGCCTGGTGACGATCTCGGCGAGCGGCCGCGCGTCGCTGTCGGCGATTTCCGCTTTGCCCGTCGCCTTGGCCGGGATGCGCAGCAACGACAGGATGGCGGCGCCGACCGCCGCCAGCACCAGGATGGAGGCAAACGAGCCGGCAAACATCACCGGCGCAAACAATTCGCGGGTGAAGATGACGATCTGCGGCCCGAGAATGGCGGTGACGATGCCGCCGGCCAGCACGAAGGAGATGGCGCGCGCCTTGAATTCAGCCGGTGCGTTGTCGGCGGCGGCGAAGCGGAATTGCTGGACGAAGGCACCGCCGATGCCGATCACCAGCAGGCCGAAGGCGAACAGCCAGAAGCTGGCGTAAAATAGCGCCAGCGTGGCGACCAGACCGCCGAGCGCAGTGACGATCGTCCCGGTCATGAAGCCGTCGCGCTGGCCGAGCCGGCGGATGATGGCTGCGGCCGGCAGGGCGCCGAGCGCCACGCCGACGTTGAAGCCGGTGATCGGCGCCGTCGCCAGCGACTTGTCGGAACCGAGCAGATAATATCCGGCCAATCCACCCACGGAAATGGCGATAGGTGCGGCCGAGCCGATGATCGCCTGCGAAGCGGCAAGGATGAGCGCCGTGCGGCGCGCTTCCCTGCCGGCCTCGGCGATAGCGACGGCCGTCATGAAGCGTCCTTGCCACGCCCTTCGCCGCGCACCCGGCGCGACACGCGATCGAGCACTGCGTTGACCAGCTTCGGCTCATCTTCTTCGTAAAACGCCTTGGCGATATCGACATATTCCGAGACGATGACAGCCACCGGCACGTCCTCGCGCTTCATCAGTTCGTAGACGCCGGCGCGCAATATGGCGCGCAGCGTCGAATCGAGCCTGGACAACGGCCAGTCCTCGGTCAGCGCCTGGCGGATGATCGGGTCGATGGTCTTCTGGTTCTCGACGACGCCGGCGAGGATGGCGCGAAACCATTGCGCGTCGGCCTCGCGATAGAGCGCGCCGTCGACTTCCTTGCCGAGCCTGAACGCCTCATATTCGGCGGTGATCTCGAAGACGCCGCTGCCGGCCACATCCATCTGGTAGAGCGCCTGCACGGCGGCCAGACGGGCTGCACCGCGCTTGTTGGCGTGGCGCACCGCGGGCTGGCCGGGCGATGCGGGCTCGCTCACGATCGCTCTCCCAACTGTTGCTTGAGGGCAATCATGGTCAGCGCCGCACGCGCGGCAAAGCCACCCTTGTCGCCTTCCGAACGCCTGGCCCGCGTCCAGGCCTGCTCGTCATTTTCGGTGGTCAGGATGCCGTTGCCGATGCAGACCGCTTCCTGGACGGACAGGTCCATCAGGGCACGGCTCGATTCATTTGCGACGATGTCGAAATGATAGGTGTCGCCGCGCACGATGGTGCCGAGGGCGACAAAGCCGTCATAGCTCGACCCGCCTTCGGCGGCGCCGTCGAGGGCGAAGGAAATCACTGCGGGAATTTCGAGCGAGCCCGGAACGGTGACGACGTCGTATGTCGCGCCAGCTTCCTCGAGCGCGCTTGTCGCGCCTTCGAGCAGCGCGTCGGCAAGGTCGTCATGGAAGCGTGCCTCGATGACAAGAAGGTGGGCCTTCTTCTTCGGGCGAATGAACGCTTTGCCGTGTTGGGATGTGCCAGCCATAGATGTCTCCGGGATCGCCGGTGACTTAGGCCGAAGCCGGTTTGATCGCAAGCAGAAGATTGGTGGAGATGTGGACGTGCCTGATTATTGGTTTCCTCCGAAGCCGGCGCTGCCCCTCATTGCCCTGCCGGGCATTTCTCCCCGTAAACGGGGCGAAAGAGGCTGGCCGCATCGCCGGCGCCCTTCTTGCAACGCTGGTGATTGGCGAAACCATCGATGAAATCGCCCCTCGCCCCGTTTACGGGGAGAGGTCGCCGGCAGGCGGGTGAGGGGCAACGCCAAACGGAACAAGGCGCCAATCAGATCCGAGGTGCTCGTCCCGTTCAGATAACCGTATGAATCCACGCCGCTCTCCGGCAGGACCATCAAAGCCCCTCTTTCGCGGCCTCCGCCAGGCGGGCCGCGTAGCGGGCCATGGTGTCGATCTCCAGATTGACGCGGTCGCCGACCTGACGTTCGCCCCAGGTGGTCACGGTCAGCGAGTGATGGATCAAGAGCACGTCGAAGCGTGTGCCGTCGACCTTGTTGACGGTAAGCGAGGTGCCGTCGAGCGCGACCGAGCCCTTGGGTGCGATGAATTTGGCCAGGTCGCGCGGCGCTTCCAGCGTAAAGCGCACGGCATCGCCCTCCTCCTTGCGCGCAACGATCTCGGCCATGCCGTCGACATGGCCTGAAACGATGTGGCCACCGAGTTCGTCGCCGATCTTCAGCGGCCGCTCCAGATTGATCCTGGTGCCGGATTTCCAGCCCATGGCCGTCGTCAGCCTGAGTGCCTCTTCCCAGGCCTCGACCTCGAACCAGCGCGCGTTGGCGCCGCTTTCCGGCAGCGCCGTCACCGTCAGGCAGACGCCGCCGCAGGAAATCGAAGCCCCAATGGCGATCGTCTGCGGATCATAGGTGGTGTCGATGCGCAAGCCGACGCCCTCTTTCAGCGGCTTGACGGCAGCGACGGTGCCGACATCGGTGACAATCCCGGTAAACATCAGACTCTGGCTTTCAGTTTGACCATGTTCTTGTCCAAGCCGGCCCCACTTTTTGGGATCATGTCTTCTTGGTTGGCCATGATCTTTTCCGAAAACCGGTTCCCACTTTTCGGGATCATGGTCTTATCCACTCGGCGTAGCTGTCTTCGCCGAAACGCATGTCACGCAATTTGCGAAATCCTGCCGGGATATGGTCGGCGTCGATGGGCGATGCAATGCCGCTCCTGCCGATCGGCTCCTGCCCCTGGAACAGCACGATGCGGTCGACCAGCCCTTCGGCGAGGAAGGCCTTGGCCACCTTGGCGCCGCCCTCGACCAGCACGCTCGCCATGCCGAGTGCGGCTAGATCCTCGAGCAACTCCGGCAGCGCAATATCGCCTTCATACGTCTCGGTGCCGATGAAGCGCACGCCGGCGCGTTCGAGCGCGGCCCGCCGCTGCGGATCGGCTTCGGCACAGGCGGCGACATAGAGCGGAACCCGGTCGACGCCGGCGACCAGTTTCGACGTTTCCGGCAGCCTGATCTGGCGGTCGAGCACGATGCGCGCCGGCGAGCGGTTCTCCAGCCCCGGCAACCGCACCGTCAGCGCCGGATCGTCCTCCAGCGCCGTGCCGATGCCGATCAGTACGCCGTCGGCTTCGGCGCGCATCAGATAGACTTCGCGCCGGGCGATTTCGCCGGTGATCGAGACCTGCCCCGCGCCTCCCATGCCGATCTTGCCGTCGCTGGAAAGCGCAAGTTTCAGGATTACTTCCGGACGTTTTTTCAGGGATCGAATGAGATAGCCGGCCATCTGCTCGGCGGCTTCTGCCACGAGCACCTTTTCGACCACTTCGACACCGGCGGCACGCAGGATCGCATAGCCGTTGCCGGACACGCGTGGATCGGGGTCGCTCGCAGCGCCAACCAGCCGCGCGACGCCGGCATTGACCAGTGCTCTGGCGCAAGGCGGGGTGCGGCCATGGTGGGCGCAGGGCTCCAATGTGACATAGGCGGTGGCGCCGCGTGCGAGCTCGCCGGCCTCCGCCAGCGCCTCGGTCTCGGCATGCGGCCGGCCGCCGACAGCGGTGACGCCGGTGCCGACGATCATCGGCCCGGTGCCGTCGTCGCGCACGATCAGCGTGCCGACGGAAGGGTTGGTCGAGGTCCGCCCGGCGTTTTTCCGCGACAGCCTCAGTGCCGCCGCCATGAAGCGGCGATCAAGAACCTCTTGCTCGGCTTGGCCGCGCCTTGCCATGCTCAGCCGGCGTCCTCTTCCTTGAGCTCGTCACCTTTAAGCTCACCCAGCACGTCGTGAAAATCCTTGGCCTCGCGGAAATTGCGATAGACCGAGGCGAAGCGGACATAGGCGACGTCGTCGAGCGACTTCAGTGCCTCCATCACCAGGCGGCCGACCTCGCCCGAGGCGACCTCGGTCTCGCCGGAGCTTTCGAGCTGGCGCACGATGCCGGTCACCGCGCGGTCGATGCGCTCGGGATCGACATTGCGCTTGCGCACGGCGATCTCGACCGAGCGCAGCAGCTTGTCGCGGTCGAACGGCACCTTGCGTCCGGATTTCTTCACCACCACGAGGTCGCGCAACTGCACACGTTCGAAGGTGGTGAAGCGGCCGCCGCAATCGGGGCAGACGCGCCGCCTGCGGATCGCCGCGCCGTCTTCGGCGGGGCGCGAATCCTTCACCTGCGTATCTTCGGACTGGCAGTAGGGACAGCGCATGGGCAGCCTTGTGTTCGCGATTCTCGTGGAGCGAAGGCTTAGAGGTTTTTGCCGCGATGGCAAAGTATCCGATCGCGCCTCAGAGATAGCGAGGCGCGGGGAAAATTGCCAGCATCAACGGCAATACCGGCCGATTACGGCGCGACGTCAGCAGTCGGGAACCCACATGACACGCCGAGGCTGCGATAGGCCTTGGTGAAGCCGTCCATCGATACGGTCGCGACCGGCGTGTCGGCAAATATGACGTCGAGCGCGCTGGCGCGGCGCATGGCACGCAGCAGTGCCAGGCTGATCTCGGGCTTGTTGTTCAACATCCATTTTCCGCCGCCACCGGCCATGGCATCGACGGTCGCCTTGACCTTGCCGTCGCCATCGCCGAACACCGCCGGAATGTTCTCGCCAGTCGGTAAGTCCTTGTTCTTCATGGCGATGACGAGGGTCGGATAGCCATTGGGCGGCAGTGCATCACCGTTCGAGATGGCAAGCGTGAGCGTGCCGCTGGTACCGCTCGCGTCGAGGAAGGCGGTCGAGGCGACGCAGGTCTTGCGCAGATCCCCACCGGTATCGATCTCGTCCACAGTGGTGGACCAGTTGCCGAAGGTTTCGGTCTTCGGTGCGGCTGGGGTGGGCGCAGACTGTGCCTGGGCGGCGGACGGCAAGGTGGTCAATGTGACCAACAATACGCCAAGCGCGCCAAAGCCAGCGACACGGAAAATCTGCATCATCGTCAAGGCTCCTGTCCGGACTCCGTCCCCGCTGAAAAAGTGCTTCTCGTCCGGCGATAAGGGACGACAGCTTGCGTGAGCTCAACCGAGGACGACAGCTTGCGTGAGCTCAACCGAGATAGGGATAGAGCGGAAAACGATCCGTCAACGCGGCCACCTTCGCCTTCACCGCTGCTTCGACGGCTGCATTGCCCTCATCGGAATTCGCGGCCTTGAGTCCGTCCAGCACCTCGGCGATCAGCTTGCCGATCTCGCGGAACTCGGCCTGGCCGAAACCGCGCGTGGTGCCGGCCGGCGTGCCTAGGCGCACGCCCGAGGTGACGAACGGCTTTTCGGGATCGAAAGGGATGCCGTTCTTGTTGCAGGTGATGTTGGCGCGGCTAAGCGCTGCCTCGGCACGCTTGCCGGTGGCGTTCTTCGGCCTGAGGTCAACCAGCATAAGATGGTTGTCGGTGCCACCGGAGACGATGTCGAGACCGGTCTCCTGCAAGCTGGAGGCCAGCGCCTTGGCGTTGGCGGCAACGCTCTCGGCATAGATCTTGAAGCTTGGCTTCAGCGCTTCGCCGAAGGCCACCGCCTTGGCGGCGATGACGTGCATCAGCGGACCACCCTGCAGGCCTGGAAACACCGCCGAGTTCATCTTCTTGGCGATGTCCTCGTCATTGCACAGGATCATGCCGCCGCGCGGGCCACGCAGCGACTTGTGCGTGGTGGTGGTGACCACATGGGCGTATGGCAGCGGCGACGGATGCACGCCGCCGGCGACCAGGCCGGCGATGTGGGCCATGTCGACCATCAGATAGGCGCCGATCGAGTCGGCGATCTCGCGAAAACGCTTCCAGTCCCAGACGCGCGAATAGGCAGTGCCGCCGGCCAGGATCAGCTTCGGCCTGGTCTCGTGGGCGGTCTTCTCGATCGCGTCCATGTCGAGCAGGTGATCGTCCCTGCGGACGCCGTAGGAAACGACCTTGAACCATTTGCCGCTCATGTTGACCGGCGAACCGTGCGTCAGGTGGCCACCGGAATTCAGGTCGAGCCCCATGAAGGTGTCGCCGGGCTGCAGCAGCGCCAAAAAGACCGCCTGGTTCATCTGGCTGCCGGAATTCGGCTGGACATTGGCGAAGTTGCAGCCGAACAGCTTTTTGGCGCGCTCGATGGCCAGTTCCTCGGCCACGTCGACGAACTGGCAGCCGCCATAGTAGCGCTTGCCGGGATAGCCCTCGGCGTATTTGTTGGTCATGACCGACCCCTGCGCTTCCAGCACGGCGCGGGAGACGATGTTTTCCGAAGCGATCAGCTCGATCTCGTGGCGCTGGCGGCCGAGTTCGTTGCGGATCGCGCCGAAAATCTCCGGATCGGCATCGGCAAGCGTGGTTTCGAAGAAGGATTCGAATTTGTTCGACACTGCCGCTGCTGTTGCCATGCTTGAGATCCTTGTCGTCCGGGGTCTGCCGCGCCATTAACACAGTTGCTTTCGCCCCGCCACGTTTGCGGCGCGAAATTTGCTGGTCGGATTGCGGCAGCGAGGCGAAGAGCCACCTATTTCCTCGCCTGCCGGCCGTTCAGCAATGCTTCGCGACGCCACCAGGGCCAGCAGAGGACTTTCACCTCCAAGTCATTGATCGGCTATCATCCCGGCCAAACGGTGCTCGCGCACCACGCGCCATGCCTGGCGCACGTCAAAAAGGCCGCCTCGATGGCGGCCTTTATCAATTCAATAACATCAGGGGCTTAGAGCGCAGAGGTGATCTGCAGCTCGTTGGCTCCGTCGAGCCCGTAGATGTCGTCGCGGAACTGCACGACGCCAGGCCCCGTCGACCAGGCCGAGATGTAGAGGAAAAAGACCGGCACCGGATTGGTGACCTGCACCGGGATGTTCTCGCCGCTCTTGATCGACGCCTCGAAATGCTGGCGGCTCCAGCCCGGCGTGTCGCGCAGGATCCAGGTGACGAGGTCGCGCACGTTCTGGACGCGCACGCAGCCCGAGGAATCGAAGCGCATCATTTTGCCGAACAGGCTCTGCTGCGGCGTGTCGTGCATGTAGACGCCGTCCGGACTCGGGAAATTGATCTTGACCGAGGCCATCGCATTGCCGGCGCCCGGATCCTGGCGAAAGCGGTATTTCTCCGCGTCGTCGGTCGACCAGTCGACGGTCAGTGGATCGACCTCGCTGCCATCCGGTGCGAACAGCCGGATCTTGCTGTCCTTGAGATAGTTGGGGTCCTTCCGCATCAGCGGAATGATGTCCTTGCGCACGATCGAGACTGGCGCGTTCCAGTAAGGATTGACGATGATCTCGTTGATCTTGGAATCGACGATCGGCGTCTGGCGATCGATCTTGCCGACAACGGCGGTGTGGCGCAGCACGACGCGGTCGTTCTCGACCGCTTCGATCTGGGCGCCAGGGATATCGACCAATACATAGCGGTTGCCCAGCGTACCGGCGCGTTCGTTCAGCCGCTGCAGATTGGTCTGCAGCTGGCCAAGCCGGACCTGCGCCGAGACATTCATCGCCGCATAGCTATATTGGCCCAGGGTCCCGTCGGAAGGCAGGCCATGACGCGCCTGGAAGCGCTTGACCGCCGCATCGACATAGGAATCGAAGGCCTCTGAAAGGCCGGCGCTCTGCGCCAGGTCGCCCGAAACCATCAAGCGCCTGCGCAATGGCACCACATCGGGATCGATGACGCCGAGTTGCAATTTTTTGGTGTCCGGGACCCGCTCCCAGCCGCCCTGCGCGACAATATTCTGATACTGCGCGATAGCCTGCTCGGTGTACGCAACGGTCTGCAGGCTGACGATCGGCAGCGTCGAGGCCACCTTGCCGCCCTCGCTGGCGCGGGCGTCGAACTGGTCGTTCCAGTTGCCGCGGCCCGAGGATTTCAGGATGTCCGCGATCACGTCCTGCGCGCTGGCGCCACCGGCAACCATCGTCGCGGCCAATGCGGAGGCTCCGGAAAGGAAGAAACGGCGACTGGTTCTCATGTACGCTCCAGATAGTCCTGTAACAGTTTTTTCACCGGGCGATCCGCCCGCATGCTAGGCCGGCCCACTCTAAGGGTGGCGCCCTTAACAATTAGCCAACCATGCCCCAATCGCTTCTGTGCGAGAACGCGACCGGGCGCGACGCCTTCACAGAGGCGGTTGGCGGGGAGACGGATTGGCTCGCGCCGCAACATCACCCGCGTTCTCGCTTCCACCGGGAATATGGCGGCAACGTGACCCTGACCGCGATTTGGATCGGCTGGTCCTCACGAAACGCAAAGACCGATGCTTTTCGGCACCGGTCTTTTGGATCGCTCCCCGACCGCGCTTGTGGCGCAGTTGCCCCTTCATGCGAGGGACATGCTTACATCCGGTAGGCGATGGTGTCGTTCCAGAAGCGGTCGAGGCGCTGCAGGGCGCGGTTCATTTGCTTGAATTCTTCCGTGTTGATGCCGCCGACCTGCTCGATCGAGCCGACATGGCGCTCGTAGAGGCCGGCGACGACTTCCGCCACCTCACTGCCCTTCGGCGTCAGCGAGACCCGCACCGAACGGCGGTCGATGCGCGAGCGCTGGTGGTTGATGAAGCCGAGATCGACCAGCTTCTTCAGATTGTAGGAGACGTTCGAGCCGAGATAATAGCCGCGCGAGCGCAACTCGCCAGCGGTCAGTTCCGAATTGCCGATATTGAAGAGCAGCAGCGCCTGGATGGCGTTGATATCGGAACGGCCGTTGCGGTCGAATTCGTCCTTGATCACGTCAAGCAGGCGGCGGTGCAGCCGTTCCACCAGCTGCAGCGATTCCATGTACAGCGAACGGATCGCCTCGCGGCGGTCGTCGGATACGTTGGCGGTCTTCGCCGCCGGACGGGAATTGATCATTGTCTTTGCCTCTCGTTTGTCGCCTGGTGATTTTTTGTTTTTCACCTTGATCGCGACACTATCGAATACTCATAAAATTCGACTTAAACGCTAGGGCTAACAAGAGCTTACCGGTAATAGGTTTCGAAAGAGGCTTAACGAAGGGTCACCCGAACAAGGACGATTAACCTAAAGATTTAGCCAATGAATCCGGGGGGTAATTTGCCCGTCCAACCGGACGCGTGGGTTATTCTTGTTGAGCATCGATCCGATGCTCTATTGCCGGCTCCGGCGCTTCTGCACCCAGATCACCACGCGAAAGACGATGTAGAGCAGCGCCACCGCCGCATGCGAGGCGACGATCAGCGGCCGGTGACCGAAGAGCTCGGGAAAGCCGGCATGCATGACCGTCTCGGTCGCCGCGCAGATGAACCAGATCACCGGCCCCCAGGAGGCCAGCATCCACAGACCGGCGGCAGCGAAGGGAAAGAAGACGGCGAGCGTCACCGCCGCCACCTGCCAATGCACCGGCATCAGGTCGAAGCGCCACAACGATCCGGGATAGAAGCCGATCAGCCGGATCCAGTACAAAATCCCGAACAACAGACAGTAGGCTGAGATGACGCGCTGAAACCAGGCGAAGATGACCTCGGCCGTCGAGGGCTGGAGCACGACGCGTCTCGACGTGACCTCGCTCACAGCGTGAGTTCCCGTTCGCCGAGCGGAGCGAAATAGGCATCGACATCGGCAGCACCGACGTCGTCGATGTCTGCCGGCCGCCATTGCGGCGACGAGCCCTTGTCGATGATGGCGGCGCGGATGCCTTCGTAGAAATCGTGGCCGGCAAGCATGCGGTTGAGGATGCGGAACTCCATCCGCATGCACTCGTCCATCGACAGCGTCAGCCCGGCGCTGATCTCGCGCCAGGCAACATGCAGGCTGGTCGGCGAGCGGGTGCGGATCGTCGCCAGTGTCTTTGCCGCGAACGCGTCTGCGGGTGCGGCGCGCTCCAGGCTGCCGATGATGTCGCTCAGCGACGGCTGCGCGAAATGGCGAGCGATGGCTTCCAGTGTCGGACTGTCCGTTTCGCGCCGGGCCGGGACGGAAAAGCCGTGCAGCGCCGCTTCCGGGTCGCCGCTCGCAACCAGCCGGTCGAGAAAGCCGGCCTGGTCCTGCGCCTTGATCGTGTGCGTCGCCAGGCCCGACCACAGAGCGTCGCCATAGCGGATGCGGTTTCCGGTCAGGGCCAGATACATGCCGAAGCTGCCGCCGAGGCCCGGCAGCAGATGACTGGCGCCGACATCCGGGAAAAAGCCGATGCCGACTTCCGGCATGGCAAACTGGGCGTTCTCGGTCAGCAGCCGATGCGAGCCGTGGAAGGAGATGCCGACGCCGCCGCCCATGACGATGCCGTCGATCAGCGCGACATAGGGTTTTTCGAACCGCGCGATGCGGGCGTTCAGCCGGTATTCGTCGGCGAAGAAATCGACCGGCGGCTTTCCCGCCCGGCCGGCCTCGTAGATGTGGAGGATGTCGCCGCCGGCCGAAAACCCCCTGCCCTCGGCCTTGACGACGACAACATCGACGCCGTCGTCGCGCTCCCAGGCGCGCAGCGCCTTGTCGAGCGCCTTGACCATGCGATGGGTGACGGCATTGAGCGCCTGCGGCCGCGTCAGCGTGACGACGCCGGCGCTGCCCAGTCGTTCGAAGCGGATCTCGTTGCCGCCGCCAAAATCCATCGCCTAAAGAATCCCTCGCCCAATGCCGCCGGGACTGAAGTGCTAAAGCGTGGCGCATGGCTACGTCAATGCCAAGGCGCAATCCTGTCGGGCAACAACGGTCGGGAACTCGTATACCGGTATCCAGCTTGTGCCTGGCACTATCGTGCCGCATTGGTCAGCGGCGGAGGCTCGTGTTAAAAGCCGCCAATCCGGAGTTTTGGCGATGAACAAATTCACCCCAGCAAAGCCTGCCGGCGCGCGCAGCGTCGACGAGATCACCGGCAGCCGCCGTTTGCGCCGCATGCGCAAGGCCGACTGGTCGCGCCGCCTCGTCCAGGAGAACCGGCTCTCCGTCGACGATCTGATCTGGCCGATCTTCGTCGTCGATGGGAAAAATATCCGTGAACCGATCGCCGCCATGCCTGGTGTCTTCCGCCTGTCGCTCGACCTTGCCGTCAAGGAGGCCGAGCGCGCGGCAAAGCTCGGCATTCCGGCGATCGCCACCTTCCCCAATGTCGAGCTCGGCCTGCGCGACCAGACCGGCTCGCACATCCTCGATCCGGAAAACGTCATCAACCGCGCCACGCGCGGCATCAAGCACGCGGTGCCCGAGATCGGCATCATCACCGATGCGGCGCTCGATCCCTTCACCTCGCACGGCCATGACGGCATCTTGCGCGACGGCATCATCGTCAACGACCAGACCGTGGAGCAGGTCACCGCGGCTGCCGTCATCCAGGCTTCGGCCGGCGCCGATATCATTGCCCCGTCCGACATGATGGATGGCCGCATCGGCGCCATCCGCGATGCGCTCGACGCCAATGGTTTTCAGGATGTGGCGATCATGTCCTACGCAACGAAATTCGCCTCCGCCTTCTACGGACCCTATCGCGAGGCGGTTGGCACCGCCGGCCTGCTCAAGGGCGACAAGAAGACTTACTATCTCGACCACGCCAATTCCGACGAGGCCGTGCGCGAGGCCGAACAGGACCTCGCCGAGGGCGCCGATATGCTGATGGTCAAGCCCGGCCTGCCCTATCTCGACATCATCCGCAGGCTGAAGGACGAATTCCGGATGCCGACCTTCGCCTATCAGGTGTCGGGCGAATATTCGATGATCAAGGCGGCCGCCGCGAATGGCTGGATCGACGGCGACAAGGCGATGCTGGAATCGCTGCTCGCCTTCAAGCGCGCCGGCTGCGACGGAATTCTCACCTATTTCGCGCCTGAAGTGGCGGCGATGCTTAAGGGGTAGGCACTCGCATCGTTTTGGAATTTTGCTGCAATCCGCTAGAATGGACCCATAAGCAGGAACGAGGTCATCGAACGGTTGCAGAGAAACGCAGACGCCATCAAAGGCATGGGCGCGACTTCGCTGTATCTGTTCGGGTCGGCAGCGCGAGACGATGCCCAGCCGGACAGCGATCTTGATCTGTTCATCGACTATGACCCAGCCCGGCGCTTTTCTCTGATCGACCTGGTCGGGATCAAGCAATTTCTGGAAGAGAAGATGTCAACGGAAATCGACATCACCACGCGTGACAGCCTTCGTCCCATGTTGAAGGCCGAGATCGAACGATCGGCCGTGCGCGTATTCTGATGGCCGTCCGCCGGATCGAGCCTATCCTGGCCGAGATCACGGCGGCGCTCCGCTCCGCCTAGCTGTCGAGCGCATCCTCGAGGCGTCGCGGCGCAAGTAGCTGCTGCGCAACCACCCCTCTTTGCGGTGGCCCTGTTGCTGGCCAAACGAGCCGCTTATGCTCGGCGGCGAAATACCGCTTGCACAGTGCAATCAGTCTAGCTAAAAGCAACTGCTTGCATTTCACAACTGGATAAGAGGGAGGTCCTCATGTCAAAGCTTCGCGTCAACGCTTTCACCCTATCTGTCGACGGCTTCGGCGCCGGTCCCGACCAGGACCTGAAAGAGCCGCTGGGCGTCGGCGGGGAAGCCCTGCACACATGGATGTTCGGCACCCGAAGCTTCCGCAACATGTCCGGCGAAGATGACGGGACCACGGATACCGACGACGCGTTCGTAACGCGCAGCTTCGAAAACATCGGCGCGTGGATCATGGGCCGCAACATGTTCGGACCGATCCGCGGCGCTTGGCCCGATGACACCTGGAAGGGCTGGTGGGGAGACAATCCGCCCTACCATGTGCCGGTCTTCGTGCTCACCCACCATCCGCGGGAACCTATCGTCATGGAGGGCGGCACGACCTTCTATTTCGTGACCGACGGCATTCACTCGGCGCTGGAAAAGGCGAAAGCCGCGGCTGACGGCAAGGATGTCCGGCTCGGCGGCGGCGTCGCCACGATCCGGCAATATCTGAGGGAAAAGCTCATCGACGACATGCATCTGGCGATATCGCCGATGCTGCTCGGCTCGGGCGAGAACCTTTTTGCCGGCATCGACATGGTCAAACTCGGCTACCGCTGCAGCGAGCAGGTGGGCACGCCGAACGCCATGCATGTCACCATCGAGCGCGCGTAAGCCTGGCTAGGATCCCCCTTCTCCCCTTGTGGGAGAAGGTGGCCGAGCGAAGCTCGGTCGGATGAGGGGTGTTCCAGCTTGGCGGACACCCTCGTCCAAATTGGACGCACAGCGCCAGGATCGCTGACGCCTCATTTCTTCCAGCACCCCTCATCCGGCTCGGCGCTGTGCGCCGATCCACCTTCTCCCACAAGGGGAGAAGGGGCGCGCTCCTCAATACTTCTCCGGAACATACAGCTCGCGCGGCAGCACCTGGCGCTCGTATTCTGGATTGAAGACGCGATCGGGCAGCGTGATCTCTTCGTGCGGCACTTCCTCATAAGGCATCTGCTTGAGGAGATGATCGATGCAGTTCAGCCGCGCCCGCTTCTTGTCGTTGCCCTCGACGATGAACCAGGGGGCTTCGGGAATGTTGGTGCGGGCGAAGGTCTCTTCCTTGGCCTTGGTATACTGTTCCCAGCGCACGCGCGACTGCAGGTCCATCGGCGACAGCTTCCACTGCTTCATCGGATCATGGATGCGCATCTGAAAGCGCATCTGCTGCTCCTCGTCGGTGATGGAGAACCAGTATTTGACCAGGGTGATGCCGGAGCGGACCAGCATGCGCTCGAACTCCGGCACGTCGCGAAAAAACTCCTCGACCTGGTCCGGCTCGGCGAAGCCCATCACACGTTCGACGCCGGAGCGGTTATACCAGGAGCGGTCGAACAGCACGATCTCGCCGCCTGCCGGCAGATGCGGCACGTAGCGCTGAAAATACCATTGCGATTTCTCGCGCTCGGTCGGCGCCGGAAGTGCGACGACGCGGCAGATGCGCGGATTGAGCCGCTGGGTGATGCGCTTGATGACGCCCCCCTTGCCGGCCGAATCGCGGCCCTCGAAAACCACCACCAGCTTCTTCCTGGTGTAAGCCACCCAGGACTGCAGCTTGATCAATTCGGATTGCAGCGTGATCAGGTCGCGAAAATATTGCAGGCGATCCATCGAGGGCGGATGCGCGTTCTTGTAGATCTTGGCGATTTCCAGCGACAGCGCCGGTTCCGACATCTCCAGCTCGTAGTCCTCGTCGAGCGTGTCGGCGAGTTCCGCTTCCAGCCAGTCCCTGGCGGGAGAATTCTGTTTTGCTTCGGTCATTTATGCTGCTCCGCGTGCACGCCCGCGTCGGCCTCGGCCTGCCGGCCGAGATCGGACACCTTGAGCCGACTTGCATATAGGCCGGCAATGACGGTTTTATTGCAGCCGGCCCGCACGCCGGTCGCCCAACTCCGCGAGATGGGATCGATCAGCCTCCTGGCACACACGACAAGCGGCTCGAATTGTCCTACAAATGCCAGGTTTCCCCGAGCAACCTTCAAAACACTCTTTTCAACGCAATCGCGAGGATCTGACATGGAATACCGCACACTCGGCCGTTCCGGGCTGAAGGTTTCGACGCTGACCATGGGCACCATGACTTTTGGCGGCGCCGGCGCATTCTCGGCGGTCGGCAAGACCGATCTCGACGAGGCACGCCGGATGATCGACCTCTGCATCGACGCCGGCATCAATCTCATCGACACCGCCAATGTCTATTCGAACGGGCTTTCGGAAGAGATCATCGGCGAAGCGCTCGGCGGCAAACGCAAGGGCGATGTGCTGATCGCCTCCAAGGCGCGCATGCGGATCGGCGACGGCCCCAACGATGAGGGCCTGTCGCGCTACCATCTGATCCGCGAGTGCGAGAAGAGCCTGAAACGCCTCAGGACCGACGTCATTGACATCTATTTCCTGCACGAATGGGACGGCACGACGCCGCTCGAAGAGACCATCGCCGCGCTCGACACACTCGTCAGCCAGGGCAAGGTCCGCTATGTCGGCTGTTCCAACTATTCCGGCTGGCAGGTGATGAAGGCGCTGGGGGTCAGCGACCGCCAGCACCAGCCGCGTTTCGTCACCCAGCAGATCCACTACACGCTGGAAGCGCGCGAAGCCGAATATGAACTGCTGCCGATCTCGGTCGACCAGGGGCTTGGCGTGCTGGTGTGGAGCCCGCTCGCCGGTGGATTGCTGTCCGGCAAATACCACCGCGACCAGGCCACCGCGCGCCAGCTCAGCGGCTGGACCGAACCGCCAATCCGTGACGAGGACCGGCTGTGGCGGATCGTCGACGCGCTTGCCCATATCGGCGAGAACCATGGCGTCTCGGCGGCGCAGGTGGCGCTTGCCTGGCTGCTCGGCCGGCCCGCGGTCAGTTCGCTGGTGATCGGCGGACGGACCGAAGCGCAGTTCAAGGACAATATCGCCGCAGCCAGCCTGGTGCTGACCAGCGATGAGCGCGCACGCCTCGACACTGTGAGCCGCCCGCCGGTTCTCTACCCCTATTGGCACCAGCAATTCACGGCAAAAGACCGGTTTGGTCCGGCCGATCTGGTTCTTGACCGAGAAGATATCTGACAACGGATCAGGTCGAAGGTCGCCGTGGGCTTAGCCTGAGATAAAACGCCAGACCTCGGGATCAGGCTCGATCTGGCCGCTGAGCACGAAATATTTGTAGAGCACGAGCAAGCAGATCGCCTGCTCGGTCCGCTCGTCGGCGAACTTGCGGCAATAGGCGTTGGCGGCGGCAACGATGCGTTCGGCCTCAGTCGGATGGCGTTCGAGATATTGCACCCGCTCGGCAAGATCCGTGAAATCAGGTTCGAGCGGCACATAGTGAACACCAGCCACGAGTTCGCTTTCGGCGAACCATGTCTCATATGTCGGCGGCGGCATCAGGCACAGCGAATTCGAACTCATGACCCATTTCAAGTTGGTCGCCACATCGTTGCCTTCGAGCGAAATGATGTAGCGACAGCGCCGCTGCTGGTCGATGCTCAGATAAGGCTTGCGATATTCCGGCGCTGCCGTCGGTTTGGGCGTTCCGACATCGCAAAAGGGCAGATCGCGCGCAGCGTCCAGAAGCAAGGTCCTTATCGGATTGTTGAGCTCGCCGCGCCACACCGCAACCGGAAGCTTGTCCGCGAAGGCTACATCGTCGGCGGGCATGTGGAAGTGGCGGAACTTGTTGAGCTTGAACAGGACCCCGTTGCTGTTGTCGCCGGCGATCGGCCGATCCTTGACGATCGACGGCATCGCAGGCACGTCGGCGACGTCGCCGAATTCGAGGTCGATGCGCAAATCGGGATCGAAGTAGCGGGTAAATTCCTTCAGATCGTAGTAATACATGCTCCGGCCTCTCGGTAGCCGGCTGACCGGCACGGCCCCGCCGCTCGGCGCGAAAGCGTCCTGCAATCTGTTGTAGTAGTTGAGACGCGCGCGGACCGATCCGTCCGAAAGCCTGGCCTGATCGAGCAGCCCGGCGAGCCTGCGGCGGAACAGCGCCTGCGGTGCAATATCGCGCACGGCATTGCGCGCATAGTAGAATAGCTTCTGTGCGTTTCTTTGAAGGGTGGCCATCGGTCACTTGGTGAAAAGTCGGCTTGTGATTTGCCCCCCGGTGCCTCCTACACCATTGTGCCGGCTATCTTGCAAGCCACGGAACCGTGTTCAACCGGCCTGCCGGCTGTCTATGGAGCCGATCGCTCTTTGCGGTGTTGTGTTTGGAGCCCAATGCTCCTAGGCAGGGCTAATAACCCTTTGGATTGCGAAAGGAAGAGATATGGCGCGAGCACCGAATTACGGCCAGGAACGCAAGGAACGCGACCGGCAGAAGGCTGCCAAGAAGGCGGAAAAGCAAGCGGCCAAGGTTGCAGCCAAGGAACGTTCGAAGCCGGAAGACGAGACCACGTCCGAGACCGAAACGGAAACCGCAGAGTAAACTGCAGGGCAATCGCTTCATAGTGACGGCGAGAAGGGAACTGGCCGCAACCTTGGCGCGCTTTCTGCAACGCCGGAATTGGCGAAACCCTTGGGGCAGGCCGCTTTCTTCCGTCACTATACGGGGAGAAATGCCCGGCCCATCCTCCGCAGCTGCTGCGGAGGACGGGCAGGGCAATGAGGGGCACTGCAAACCTGAAGCGGTTGCCCCTTAGTAAAAGCGCACCCGGCCCGCGAGGCGGATCAGATTTCCCTGCGTCTTCAGACCGGCGCCTTGTCGCTGACGAAAACGTTCACTTCGCGGGCGGCGGCGATGAAGGCACGCCTTGCAATCATTGCCGGTTTGTCGCCGGCCAGCGCATCATGGCAGGCCTGCAGCGCTTCGCGGTGCTTTGGACTGCGCTTGCCGGGCCAGTTGTTGAGGAGGTAGTCGGAAGCCTCGCGGGCCGTGCGCAAGAGCTGAGTGGTTCCCGCCGCGCCCTTGACGGTCACGGGTGTTTCAAATCGGTTGTTTTCCATCGCCGCTCTTACGCCATCGCCGCTTGCGAAGCGAGCGCGAAAGTGGTTGCCACCGCAATCACGCCGCGACGCTGGCTAATCCCCTGGCAGCCAGGCCGCGCCAGTTCTTGTGCAATGATGCCGTCGAGAGACTGCCGGACAGGACAGACATGCCGCAAGACCCTGCCACCCAAGGCGCCCACAATATCCATTGGCGCCGCAATCTCGCCGTGTGCTTTGCCGGCTCGTTCAGCACGCTTGTCGCCATGACGCTGCTGTTGCCCTTCCTGCCGCTTTACGTCGAGCAGCTGGGCGCCGAGGGCCACGCGGCTGTTGTGCAGTGGTCCGGCATCGCCTATGGCGCGACCTTCTTCGCCGCCGCGCTGGTCGCGCCGCTGTGGGGACGGCTTGGCGACCGCTACGGCCGCAAGCTGATGCTGGTGCGCGCCAGTTTCGGCATGGCCGTCTGCATGTCGCTGACCGGCATGGTGGAGACCGTCTGGCAATTGGTGCTGCTACGCCTGCTGATCGGTTTCGCCGGTGGCTATTCCTCGGGCTCGACCATTCTCGTCGCCATGCAGACGCCGAAGGAGCGGTCGGGCTGGGCGCTCGGCGTGCTGTCGGCCGGCATCACCGGCGGCGCTCTCGTCGGTCCCCTGCTCGGCGGCGCGCTGCCGCCCTTGATCGGCATCCGCGCCACCTTCCTGGTCGCCGGCGGCGTGATTTTCCTGGCGTTCCTGGCAACGACTTTTCTCATCAAGGAGAACCCTCGCCCGGCGACCGGCAAATCGGCAACGACCGAGAAGCCGAAAGGCGGCTGGTCGCAAATCCCGGACAAGCGCCCGATCGTCGCCATGCTGGTGACCGGCATGCTGCTGAGTTTCGCCACCATGTCGATCGAGCCGATCATCGCTGTCTATGTGCAACAGATCATCGAGGACCAAAGCCGGGTCACGCTGATGTCCGGCGTGGTCATGTCGGCGGCGGCACTTGGCGCCATCCTGTCGGCCTCGCGTCTCGGCAAGCTCGCCGACCGCGTCGGCCACTGGAACGTCATCATCGCGGCGCTTGCCGTCTCGGCGCTGCTGCTGATCCCGCAGGCTTTCGTCACGCAGGGCTGGCAGCTCATCGGCCTGCGTTTCCTGATGGGACTGGCGCTTGGCGGCCTCTTGCCCTGCATCACCAGTGTCATCCGCCATAATGTTCCGGACGGCGTCGGCGGCAATGTGCTCGGTCTGTCGATCTCGGCGCAGTATGTCGGACAGGTTGCCGGCCCGCTGCTCGGCGGCTTCGTCGGCGGTCGTTTCGGCATGCGCACGGTGTTTCTCGGCACATCCGTGCTGATGGCGGGCGGAGCGGCGTATAACTGGCTGGTCCAGTCGCGCCGCGCGCGCGACATGCTGGTGCAGGCGGGCAAATCCTGACACCGTTTGCGGGCCACTTCACGGAGTCCAAGCCATGAGCACAGCCGACCACCCAGCAAGCGGCATCGGCCGCATCCTCGTTTTCGCCGGCGGCCTGTGCGGCGCGGCCGGTGTGGCGCTTTCTGCCGCGGCGGCACATCTGGGCGGCGCTCTCGTCGGCACGGTCGCGACCTTCCTGCTCATGCATGCACCGGTCTTCCTTGCCGTCGGCCTCGTTGGCGCAAACCGGATCATGCGAACCGCAAGCCTTATTCTTCTCGTCGGGCTTGTCTTGTTCTGCGGCGATCTCCTTGCCCGCGACTTCCTCGGCTCGCGGCTTTTTTCGATGTCGGCGCCGATCGGCGGCACCTTGCTCATCGCCGGCTGGCTGGCCGTTGCGGCCTCGGCGCTGAGGCGCCCGCGCTCCTGAGGCGGCCGGATTCGGCTTCCGCCAAACGACGGTCAGTCAGACGATGGCCACTCTTGCCGGCGCTCGGGCCGGACCGGCAGGTCGCGATTGCGTGCCGCCGGCTTGGCCAGGCGCCGCCGCTCCGGCCTGTCGATGGTCGGCGAGATGCCCCAATAGTTGCGATAGATCTCTTCGAACAGATGGTTGATCGGGTGCATGGCTTGGTTTCCTCTTCGACTTGAGGTTTGAATCGATCCAATCGACAGGCATGAAAAAAGCGCTGCCGATCAGCTCCGCTTGCGCTCCACGAGAAATTGCAGATCGCGGATCCAGCCGGCGCTGCCTCGACGCGTTCCGGGTCTCCGGCTTCGAAATTATGCTCCAGTCGTTGCGATAGATGTCTTCGAACAGATAATTGACGGGGTGCATGGCTCGCTCCTTGCTGAATCGATCCAATGACGATACTCAATTGGATCGATTCAAAAGTAGGCTTGGACCGCGCTGATGTCAAGCAAAATTTGAATCGATCCAACAAAGGTGCTAGATAGCAGGCTGGAGCAGAAAAATGGCATCATCCAGCGAAAGCAATACTAGACCCATCCGGCTGGCCGACATCGCCAAGGCCGCCGGGGTTTCGCACGGCACCGCCTCCAACGTGTTCAGCCGTCCCGAGATCGTGCGCGAGGAAGTCCGCGAACGGGTCAAGGCGGCGGCCGAGGCGATGGGCTATGCCGGTCCCGACCCGAAGGGTCGGCTGCTGCGCGCCGGCAAGGTCAACGCGATCGGCGTCGCCACGACCGAGCCGCTGTCCTATTTCTTCGACGATCCCTTTGCCCGCGCGATGATGGCCGGCATTTCCGAGGCCTGTGACGCCACCGGCGCGGGAATAGCGCTGGTATCGGCCGGCAACCAGGAAAAACTTGCCTGGAACATCCAGAGCGCGCTCGTCGACGGCTTCATCCTGTTCTGCATCGAGGGCGGTTCACGGCTTGTCGAACTGACGCGCGAACGCAAACTCCCCTTTGTCGCGCTTGAGCTCGGCTTCGACGACGACACCGTTTCGGCAATCGGCGTCGACAATGTCGCCGGCGCCCGCCTGGCGGCGCAGCATCTCGCCGAGCTTGGCCATCGGCGCTTTGCCGTGCTGGCGCTGCCCTTCGCCGACGGCAGCACCGGCCTTGTCTCGCCGGAGAAGGTCCGGACGGCCCTTTACACCGGCACGCGCGATCGCCTCGTCGGCTATTTCGAGGCGTTTTCCCGGTATGGCGTCGATACCGCCGGGATACCGGTATACGAGACCGAAAACGACGAAGCCGGCACAAGGGCCGGCCTCGAAACGATCTTCGCCTCGGCAGCGCAGCCGACCGCCATCCTGGCGATGTCGGACCGGATCGCCATGATCGCGATCGAATGGTTGGCCGCGCGTGGCATTGCGGTTCCCGGCGACGTCTCCGTCGTCGGCTTCGACGGCGTGCCTGACGCCGCACTTTGCGATCCTCCGCTGACCACGGTCGCGCAGCCAATCGCCGAGATCGGCCGCCGGGCGGCGCGAACGATCCTCGATTTCGACGGCACGGTGCGGCGCGAGACGCTTGGCGTCGAGCTTGTCGTCAGGGCATCTTCGGGACCGCCGCCCAAGGCAGCCTGAGCCTGGCGTCTACCTATTAACGCCTGCCGCCATGGTCCCCACGCCGAAGGATGCATGGATCGGCGGCGCCTGGCTGCGGACCGGCTTGCTGTTGCCGCCAATAGAAGACAGCCATTCGAGATAATAGGCGAGCGCGAACTGCACGGCGATGCCGGCGGCGATCAGCAGGCTGTCATAGGCAAATCCGCCCGGGTTGATCAGTTTCACCACCTGCGCCGCCATGGCAATCACCGTGCCGGTGATGAAAACCGGCAGCGATCGCTTGCCCAATATGGCGAGCGGATGGTCGCGGCTGGTGCGGAACAGGTTGGAGACAGAAGGAAACGCCACAATCAGATAGCTCACCGCCAGGATGTGCAGCAGCCTCGGCAGCGACAGGAAGGTCTTGTCGAAGCCGGTCAGCACCACCGGCAGGTTCAGCCACGACACGTGCCCCCATAGCGGGCTGTGCACCCAGACCAACGCCGTCGCGACATAGGCCGCCGACGCGCCGACCAGCCAGCGATTGACCGGAATGACGCCGCCGCGCCGGATGTGCAGCATGCTCGCCAGGCCGATGTTGAAGAGGAACTGCCACGACAGCGGATTGAGGAACCAGAAGCCCGGCTCCGGATAATTTGGCGGGGCGATCTGGTAGATCCCGGCAACCAGCCACAGAGTTCCGGACAGGGCGAGCGCCGTGAAAGGCCGGTAGCTGATGAACAGCAGGAAGGTTGGCGCCATCAGCAGCAGCACCGCATAGACCGGCAGGATGTTGTTGTAGCCAAGCTGATGGCCAAGCGTGACGATGCCGATCAGCACATGTTGCGGGTCCCAGATCAACGGCTCGATGTTGATCAGCGTCAGCATGTCCGGCCGCTTCGCGACATCGCCGCCGCGCAGAAGATGGCCAGCACCGCCATCGTCGTGACGATGTGGGCAACATAGAGCACTCCGGCGCGGCGCCACAATTTCAGTGTCGCCAGGAGCCGGTCTCCGGACTGGAATTTTGAGCCGTAGGCGAGCGCGACGGACATCCCGGAGATCAGCACGAAGGCCTCGGCGGCATCCGAAAAGCCGAAATTCTTGTAGGTCAGAATCTCGAAAACCGTGCCCGGGACATGGTCGACGAATATGATCAGCAGAGCGAGAGCGCGGAACACATCGATGCGCGTATCGCGATCCGGGATACGCGGCCCGCGATCCGGGATACGCGGCCCGCGATCCGGTGAAATTGGCATGGTCATCGATAAAAGGCCTCAAAGCTGGTTGTTCATGCCGCGATCGATGCGACCGCCGGACGCACCGCTTCGATTCCTCCCGCAGGAGCATATCGGCAAACAAACGGACTGAAATGCGCCCGGTTCAATCAACTTTGAAGGAGCTCGAAAATATTCCGTTTTGAAGCCGGCAAATGAATAAAAACCACACGAAATCAATAGGATGCTATATGGCCGAAAAACCTCCGGAAGACGGCTTTTTGCGGCGCGACCTGCCGTTTTTCTACCGCCTTTACCGGCCCGTGGATGCGAGCGGCGAATGCCTTTTCCTGCTGCACGGGTCCGGCGTCGACGAGACGACGCTGGTGGCGCTGGCGCGGCAAATCGCACCGCGCGCCGTGCTGGTGGCGGTGCGCGGCCGTATCGCCCAGGAGGACGGTTTCCGCTGGTTCGCGCGGATCACGCCGACGCGCTTCGAACAGGAGAGCATCCGCACCGAGGCGGACGCTTTCGCCGGCTTCATCACCGCGGCCGCGAAGCGCCACGGTCTCGATCTCGCCCGGACGAGTTTCCTCGGCTATTCAAACGGCGCCAATCTGGTTTCGAGCGTGATGCTGCTGCATTCCGGCCGCATCGAACGGGCAGCGTTGCTGCGCCCGATGCCGGTGCTCGACGACGTGCCCCCGGCCGATCTGTCCAAAGCGCGCGTGCTGATCATCGCCGGCGCAGATGACCTGACCTACGCGCCCTTCGCCCCGGCGTTGGTCGCATTGCTCGAATCGCATGGCGCCGCGGTCGAGGCCCACACCATCGCCTCCGGCCATGAAATCGGCGACCGGGATGCTGAAATCGTCAGGCAGTGGCTGGCGGGCCCGGCAGCCGCCATCGCGCTGGCGAATTGATGAGCCCGTCGCCCTATCCCCGCCCCATCCGGTTCCAGGCATCCAGCCCGGCGATCTTGTAGGCTTCGGCCAGCGTCGGATAGTTGAAGGTGTTGTTTACGAAAAAATCGACGGTGCCACCGAGATTGATCACCGCCTGGCCGATGTGGATCAGTTCGGTTGCGCCCTCGCCGACGATATGCGCGCCGAGCAGCCGGCGCGTTTCGATCGAGAACAGAAGCTTCAGGAAGCCGGTGTTGACGCCCATAATATGGCCGCGCGACGTTTCGCGGAAGCGCGCCACGCCGACCTCATAGGCGCCGCCGCCCTCGCGCACCTGCTCCTCGGACTGGCCGACGGTCGAGATTTCCGGCACGGCGTAGATGCCGTAGGGAAAGGTTTCCGGCGGCGGTGGCAACGGCACGCCGAAGGCATGGCAGGCGGCCACCCTGCCCTGCTCCATCGAGGTCGAGGCGAGGCTCGGAAAGCCGATGACGTCACCGGCGGCATAGATGTTCGGCGCACTGGTCCGGAAGCTCTGCGGGTCGACCTTGATGCGGCCCCGGGAGTCGGCCTCGATGCCGCCCACATCGAGGCCGAGCGCGCCGACATTGCCGGTGCGCCCCGCCGCATAAAGCACCATCTCCGAGCGTATGCTGCGGCCGTCGGCAAGCGTCACCTCGGCATAGTCTGGTTTCGAGGCGATCTCCTTGATCGCACTGCCGAGCCGGATCGTCATGCCGCGGTCGCGCATCTGATGGATGAAATCGTCGACGATCTCACGGTCGACGAAATCGAGGATGCTGTCGCGCGGCTCGACCAGCGTCACCGGCACGTCCAGCGCCGAAAAGATCGTCGCGTATTCGACGCCGATGACGCCGGCGCCGATCACCGTCAGCGTCCGCGGCAGGCGCTCGAGTTCCAGCATTTCGTCGCTGTCGAAGACACGGATCTTGTCGAAGGGCACGTCGCGCGGCCGGTGCGGGCGGGTGCCGACCGCGATCAGCGCATGCGCAAAACCGACCTCGCTGTAGTCGCCGGTATCCGTCGTCAGGCTGGCTCTGTTGGGACCGAGAAACTTGACTGTGGCGCGCGCGCTCTTGACCGTGTTGCGCATGAACTGGTGCTGCAGCACCTCGACCTCGTGATCGAGCGTTTTGTGCAGGCGTTCGATCAGATCACCGACCGATATATCCTGCTTGACCCGGTAGCCGCGCCCGTAGAAGCCGCGCTCGCGCCAGCCCGAGAGGTTGAGCACGGTTTCCCGCAAGGTCTTCGACGGAATGGTGCCGGTATGCACGGACACGCCGCCAAGGCGCCGGCCCCTGTCGGCCACCAGCACGGATTTGCCGAGCTTGGCCGACTGCACCGCGGCGCGGCGCCCTGAGGGCCCGCTGCCGATGACCAGCATGTCGTAGTCCATATTGGCCCTGTCCCTCGCCCCTTGGCGCATTTGCCGTATTTGTTGCGCTGCAGCAAACTAACGTCATCCGTGCTGCAAATTCAACCGATCCAGTCTACATTCGGCGTTGCCTCCGGTAGCAGGGCCGAAAAAAGGCTCGATCTTGATTCCGCCGCAGGACTTCACCATTTCAACACCAGGCGGCCCGCACCCTATGCCGGGCCTGATTGCGAGGAAATGACATGAACGCGCGCGTTCTCGACGGCGAAATCAGCAGGCTCGATGATGTCAGGGCCTATGATGGCGTGCGCACGCGGCGTGTCCTCGCCTTCATCATCGATTATTGCATCGTCGCGCTGCTCACCATTCCGTTCGCGATCCTGGTGTTCTTCCTCGGGATTTTGACGCTTGGCCTTGGCTGGATGCTGTTTTCCATCCTCGTGCCGGCCGTCGCCATCCTTTACATCTGGAACACGCTCGGCAGCGCCGACCAGGCCACGACGGGCATGAAGATGATGGGGATCCGGCTCGACCGTCTGGACGGCACCCGCATCGACGGGCTGACGGCGGTGGTGCATTCGGTTCTGTTCTGGGCCGGCAACGTCATCCTGACGCCGCTGGTCCTTCTGGTGTCGCTGTTTGCCGACCGCAAGCGCACGCTGCACGACCTGCTGCTCGGAACGGTGGTCAGCCGCAGTGACCGCTGAAACAGCTTTTCACCAGCCCCAGCGAGCATTTATGTGCAAAGTGAAGGCGTCCGGTAGCCACGCTTTCACAATCCTGTTGAATTTTTCGCCGTGCGCGCCAAAGGTATGATGATTCGCAGGAGTGTTTCCAAGGGTCGATGACGCAGCATCCAACCCAGTCGCCGCAGTTCTTCCTGACCGCGCCGTCGCCATGCCCGTATCTTGAGGGCCAGTTCGAGCGCAAGGTGTTCACGCATCTGGTCGGCGACAAGGCATCGGAGATGAACGACCTGTTGACGCAAGGCGGCTTCCGGCGATCGCAGAACATCGCTTACCGGCCGGCCTGCGAGACCTGCCGCGCCTGCGTTTCGGTGCGCATCCTGGCGCAGGAATTCACTGCCAGCCGCAATATGAAGCGGGTGATACAGCACAATTCAGACCTCATCGGCGCGATGCACGACGCGCAACCGTCGACCGAGCAGTATTCGCTTTTCCGCAGCTATCTCGATGCCCGCCATCGCCGCGGCGGCATGTCCGACATGACGGTGCTCGACTACGCCATGATGGTCGAGGACACGCATGTCGACACCAAGGTCATCGAATACCGGCGCCGCGGCCCCGACAGCTTTATTACCGGCAAGGGCCAGGGCGAGCTGATCGCAGTCGCCCTCACCGACAAGATGGCCGATGGCCTGTCGATGGTCTATTCCTACTTCAACCCGGACTTCGAGGACCGCTCGCTCGGCACCTTCATGATCCTCGACCACATCGCTCGCGCCAGGGCGATGGGCTTGCCCCATGTCTATCTTGGCTACTGGGTCAACGGCTCGCGCAAGATGAACTATAAGATGCGCTTCATGCCGCAGGAGCATCTCGGCCCGAAAGGCTGGGAACGCTACGACCACGAAGCGGTTTCGCGCTGATCCGCTCTTTCGCCAACCATCCTTAAACTGCTTCAAGGGAGGATGCTTCTGGTTTTCGGCTGCGTGGCTGAAACGCCAGACGCTGGGCCAATTTTGCGCCTGCCTCCAAATTCATTGCGGGAACTGCCATGTCGTCCCACAACGATCATCAAAAAGGCCTTCTCATCACCGCCATCGGCGGGCTGACGCTGACCATCGACATTCCATTGATCCGGCTCGCCGACGGCGGCGCATGGACGATCCTCCTGCTGCGCACCGGCACCACCCTGGTCGCGGCGCTGATCATCTGGGCCGTGTGGCGCTCGCTGAGCCGTAACGCGCCGCAGCTCATCCCCGGCTGGTCAGGGCTCGTCGTCGCCCTGTGCTACGGCCTGACCTCGGTTACCTTCGTCATCAGTATCTATCACACCACGACCGCCAATCTGGTCTTCATCCTGGCCTTCAACGCCGTGTTCGCGGCGCTGCTGTCCTGGCTGTTCCTGAAGGAGCAGCCGCGACTGGTCACCGTGATGGCGATGCTGGTCATGATCGTCGGCGTCGCGATCATCGTCGGCGATTCGATCGGCACCGGCCACCTGTTCGGTGATCTCATGGCGTTGTGCTCGGCTTTCTTCATTGCGCTGGCCATCACCATCTCGCGCGCCAGCGGCAAGGACATGGGGTTCACTTCGCTGATCGGCGTGATCCTGCCCCTGGCCGTCGCGGTGTTCATGGTTTCGGGCGAAGGGTTCCAGGTGAACGCGCCGTGGTGGATCATCTTCAACGGCGCCGTCATCATGCCGATCTCGTTCTTCTGCCTCGCCAACGGACCGAAATATATTTCGGGACCGGAAGTGGCGATGTTCTATCTGCTCGAAACCGTGCTGGCGCCGGTCTGGATGTGGATGATCTTTGCCGAGATGCCGTCGCGCAACAGCCTGATCGGCGGTGCGATCCTGATCGTCACGCTGGTCGCCCATTCGCTATGGCAGCTGCGTGAGGGGCGAAAACGCCGCGCCAGCCTTGCAGTCCGTCACCCGGCCTGAGACTTCTTCTCGGCAACGATTTCGATTTGCGGCGGCGCCCCTTCGAGTTCCGCCGGCGCTGCGGGGGCAAGCTCGTCGGCCAATTCCACCTCGCGCAGCCATTCGCGCCAGATCGCGACCAGCAACGCCATCAGCACCGGACCGATGAACAGGCCAAGAAAGCCCATCGTCTTGACGCCGCCGACCAGGCCGAAAAAGGTCGGCAGGAACGGCAGCTTTATCGGGCCGCCGACCAGCTTCGGCCGCAATGTCTTGTCGACGATGAACAGTTCGACGCTTCCCCAGATGAACAGCGCCAAACCGGCCATCGGCGAGCCGCTGGCGGCGAGATAGATCGAAACAAGCGTGAAGGACAGCGGTGCGCCGCCGGGGATCAGCGCCATGATGCCGGTCAGGGCGCCGAGCGTCACCGGCGACGGCACGCCGGCCAGCCAGTAGGCCACGCCCAGCACCACCCCCTCGCCGATGGCGATAATGGTCATGCCGGTCACCGTCGAGGAAATCGTCGCCGGCACGACGCGTGAAATCCGCTCCCACCTGGTCGGCAGGATGCGTTCGCCGAGACGGTCGACCTGCCCGGCGAAATGCTCGCCGTCGCGATAGGCAAAGAACAGCGCGATCATCATGAACAGCAGCGCCAGCAGAAGGCCGAAGGCGCTGCCGCCGGCGGCCAGCACGCCGCGGTAGATGCTGCCGATGTTGGCGCCGCTGATCAGCTGGATCAGCTCGCCGATGCCGCCGGGATGGCCGAGATTGCGCGTCCACTGCTCGTTCAGCCAGTCGCCGACCACCGGCAGCGTGGCGATCCAGTGCGGCGTCACCGCACCATGGCGGTTGGTCTCGATCGCCCAGCCAACCCATTCGCGGACTTCGTTGCTGGCGTAGGCGCCGGCGAGCGCGATCGGCACCACCAGGAAGGCGAGGATGAACAGGATCGCCAATGTCGCGGCGACCGTGCGGTTGCCGCCGACGGCAGCAAGCAACCGCCGATAGAGCGGCCAGCTGGCAAAGGCGATGACCAGAGCAGCCAGCACCGGGACCAGGAAACCATGAAAGAAATAGACCCCGGCGGCAACGATCAGCACCAGCAGCCACCGCGCCGCGGACAGCGGCGGAATGACTGCGGATCTGACCGGCGTCGACAGGCCGAACAGGCGTTGCTGCCCTTCCGGTTTCCGAACCCTGGCTTCTTTCAAATGCCCATTTCTCCCAAACGCGTGTGTCCGCGCCTAATGTAGCGATGCTTATGCACCGACATAGTGCAGCAATCGTGACGACATTCCAAATGTTTGGATGGAGCTGCTAATCTCCTCCCTTGAGGGGGAGATGGCCGGCAGGCCAGAGGGGGTCGGAACGTTCAGACGCGACCCTAACAGAGGAGGCTGGAGCTTCACGCGCGACGACCCACTCTGTCGCCTTCGGCGACATCTCCCCCTCTAGGGGGGAGATTAGCAACTACCCGAATTTCCCCGTCCTCGGGAATCCCTTCGGCACCATGCGTCCAGCCGAGGCTCGGGCGCCGATCCATTCGACCAGCTCTTCACGTGATTTGGTGAAGGTGCGGTCGGCAGAATCCTGCCAGGAGAGACCGCTTGCGAGCGTGAAGGTCTTGAGGTCGAGGACGCCGCCATCCTTGTATTTCTGCAGGCGAACGCCCTTGCCGCGCCCCATCTCGGGGATTTCGGCGAGCGGGAAGATCAGCATCTTGCGGTTCTCGCCGACGATGGCGAGATGGTCACCGGCGACCGGCATACAGCGTTGGGCCTCGTCGGGCGCCTTGACATTCATCACCTGCTTGCCCTTGCGGGTGTTGGCGACGACTTCCTCTTCCGGCACGATGAAGCCGTTACCGTCGTGCGACACCAACAGCAGCTTGCGCTTGGGATCATGGACAAAGGCGGTGACGATGTCCTGGTCGTTGTCCATGTCGACGATGATGCGGATCGGTTCGCCATGGCCGCGCCCGCCCGGCAGCCGGTCGGCGCCGATCGTGTAGAACTTGCCGCCGGTGGTGAAGACCAGCACTTTGTCGGTGGTCTGGGCGTGGAAGGCGAGCTTGAGGCTGTCGCCCTCCTTGAAGGTCAGCAACGAATGGTCGGTCAGATGACCTTTCATCGCCCTGAGCCAGCCCTTTTCCGAAACGACCACGGTGACCGGCTCGCGCTCGATCATGGCATGGGCAATGTCGGTCAGGTCATGTTCGGGGGCGTCGGCGAACTGGGTGCGGCGCTTGCCGAGCGCGGTTTCCGGTCCGAATTTCTCGCGGATGCTGGAGACCTCCCACTTGATCATCGACCACTGCCGGGCGTCGGACGCGAGCAGCGCCTCGATCTGCTTCTTCTCGGTGGTGAGACCGTCGAATTCCTTGCGGATCTCGAATTCCTCGAGCTTGCGCAGGGCACGCAGCCGCATGTTGAGGATGGCTTCGGCCTGATTGTCGGTGAGCGACCAGCGCGCCATCATCACTTGCTTGGGCTCGTCCTCCTCGCGGATGATCCTGATCACCTCGTCGATGTTGAGATAGGCGATCAGATAGCCGGCGAGGATCTCCAGCCGCCTTTCGATCTCGCCGAGGCGATGCCTGGAGCGGCGGATCAGCACCTCGCGGCGGTGCTCCAGCCATTCCTTGAGCACGCCTTTCAGCGACAGCACGTTGGGTATCTTGCCGCGCGACAGGACGTTCATGTTGAGCGGAAAGCGGCTTTCGAGCTCGGTCAGCTTGAACAGCGATTCCATCAGGATGCCGGGATCGACCGAACGGCTCTTCGGCACCAGCACTACGCGGACGTCTTCGGCGCTCTCGTCGCGGATGTCCTCGAGCAGCGGCAATTTGCGCGCCATCAGCAGCTCGGCGATCTTTTCGATCAGCCGCGCCTTCTGGACTCCATAGGGGATTTCGGTGACGACGATGCTCCAGGTGCCCCTGCCCTGGTCCTCCTGGCTCCATTTCGCCCTGACGCGGAAACCACCGCGACCGGTCTCGTAGGCTTCGAGGATCGAGGCGCGGCTGTCGATGATGATGCCGCCGGTCGGGAAATCCGGGCCTTGGACGAAATCCATCAACGTCGTCACCGGCGCATCGGGTTGCTCGATCAGATGCAGGGCGGCGTCGCAAAGCTCGGCGGCATTGTGCGGCGGGATCGAGGTCGCCATGCCGACGGCAATGCCGGACGAGCCGTTGGCGAGCAGGTTGGGGAAGGCGCCGGGCAGCACGACCGGCTCCTCGTCCTCCTCATTGTAGGTCGGCCGGTAGTCGACCGCATTCTCGGTGATGCCGGACAGCAGCTCGGTCGCCACGTCGGTCATGCGCGCTTCGGTGTAGCGCATGGCGGCAGCGTTATCGCCATCGATATTGCCGAAATTGCCCTGGCCGTCGACCAGGGGATAGCGCATCGAAAAATCCTGCGCCAGCCGCACCAGCGCGTCGTAGATCGACTGGTCGCCATGCGGATGGAACTTGCCCATCACCTCGCCGACGATGCGGGCGCATTTGGCGAAGCCCTGGTCGGGGTTGAGCCTGAGCAACCGCATGGCATGCATGATGCGGCGATGGACCGGCTTCAGCCCGTCGCGCACATCCGGCAGCGCCCGGTGCATGATGGTCGACAGCGCATAGGCGAGATAGCGCTCTTCCAGCGCTTTCTTCAGATCGACCGGCTCGATGTTGTCGCCACCGCCATCGCCAGGCGGCAAAAGCCTTTTTCCCATAGGTTGGGACTAGCCGAGCGGGTGATTCGCGGCAAGAGGCGCCTGAATGGGGCAGCCTCTTGCGCAATACGAACCGGATGCCAGCAACATCACTCGGTTACATCCCGCTTCTATGACAATGGATCGGATTTGCCTTTCGCCGTGGTTTTCCACCATTGTGCGGCGGAACGCCTTTTTCCCGTCCAGTTCGTCACGGAAGGGTGACGGCGCAACAAATTGAAAAATCTTCAGCACACTCTCAGGGAACCGCGATGACGATCAGACGCTCGACACTCAACAAACTCGCTTTTTCGACCTTGCTGCTGACGCTGCCGCTGAATGCGGCCCTCGCGCAAGATGCGGCGGTCGCCGACCGGCTGAAGGCGGCTCTCGCCGCGCAGGGCGTCGACATCTCCTGGACCGGGGTGAGGGGCGATGCCTCCAGCATGGTGCTGCAGGGCGTGGCCCTCAAACCGGCGGCCGAAAAGGAAGCGCTCAAGATCGGCGACATCAAGCTCGAAGGCGTGACCGAAGCCAATGGCGGTTATGAAATCGAAACCGTCTCGACTTCGGCATTCCAGCACAGCGAAAACGGCGTCACGCTCGACCTCAGCCCCTTCATCATCCACGACATGACGGTTCCGGCCGACGGCGCCACAGGCCCGCTCGGTTCAATGATGATGTATGAATCGGCCGAGCTCGACAACATGACGGTCAAGGTCGCCGACAAGACCGCCTTCTCGATGGACGGGCTCGCCATCGAAATCACCCCGCCAGCCGACGGCAAGGCGATGGCGTTTTCCGGCACCACGGAAAAGTTCAATGCCGACCTGACGCTGGTCGAGGACCCGAAGTCCAAGGACGTGATCAACGCGCTCGGCTACCAGAACATCACCGGAAACCTTGCCATGGAGGGCACCTGGCAGCCTGCGGACGGCAAGATGGAGCTGTCGAAATACGACATCTCCGTCGACAATGCCGGAACGCTCGGCATGACCTTCGGTTTCGGCGGCTACACGCTCGACGTCATCAAGTCGTTACAGGAGATGCAGAAGAAGATGGCGGCGCAGCCCGAAGGCGCCGACAATTCGGCGCAAGGCATGGCCATGCTTGGCGTTTTGCAGCAGCTTTCGTTCAACAGCGCTTCGATCCGCTTTGACGACGATTCTCTGACCAACAAGGTGCTGGACTATGTCGGCAAGCAGCAAGGCATGTCCGGCAAGGACGTCGCCAACCAGGCCAAGGCGGTCGTGCCTTTCGGCATGGCGCAGCTCAACAATCCGGAATTGACGGCGCAGGTGTCGGCTGCGGTCGGCAAATATCTCGACGATCCGCAGAGCATTGAGATCCTGGCCGAGCCGCCGGCAGCGG
The DNA here is from genome assembly GCF_055811635.1 of Mesorhizobium sp. WSM4806. NCBI lineage: Bacteria > Pseudomonadati > Pseudomonadota > Alphaproteobacteria > Hyphomicrobiales > Phyllobacteriaceae > Mesorhizobium > Mesorhizobium sp. WSM4806. The sequence continues at coordinate 323,073 of NZ_JBVVQZ010000004.1, forward strand.
TGCCGTTCGCGCTGATCATGGCAGGCGCCATGTCCAACCCGGCGGACCTGACGAAGACGCTTGGCGTGACGGTCAAGGCGAACGAAGACTGATTGGGGCGGGGGCCTCGGAGCGTCAGCGCCGCCCCTCACTGCCCTGCCGGGCATTTCTCCCCGGATAGTGACGGGGAAAAAGACACCGTCACAAATGATTTCGCCAACTGGCAGCGTTGCAAGACGGGTGCCAACGTCGCGGCCATCTGTCCTTCTCCCCGTCACTATACGGGGAGAAGGTGCCGTCAGGCGGATGAGGGCAGCGCAAAACGACAGCGTTTAGAGTCGGTTGCGGGAGGTTTTTAACCCTCTTTCTTGGTCACTGCGACGCGCAGCGACAATTCGCGAAGCTGTTGCGGGCTGGCTTCCGACGGCGCGCTCATCAACAGATCATAGGCCTGCTGGTTCATCGGGAACATCGTCACTTCACGAAGGTTCCTGGCACCGACCAGCAGCATGACGACGCGGTCGATGCCGGCCGCCATGCCGCCATGCGGCGGTGCGCCGTACTGGAAGGCGCGGTAGAGGCCGCCGAAGCGCTCCTCGACCGTCTCGCGATTGAGCCCGACAGTCTCGAATGCCTTGACCATGGTTTCCGGCAGATGGTTGCGGATGCCTCCGCTAGCGATCTCGAAACCATTGCAGACCATGTCATACTGGAACGCTTTGATGCCGAGCAGATCCTCACCGTTGAGCGCATCGATGCCGCCCTGCGGCATCGAGAACGGGTTGTGGGCGAAATCGATTTTTTTCTCGTCTTCGTTCCATTCGAAGAAGGGAAAGTCGACGATCCAGCATAGTTCGAAACGGTCGCGATCGACCAGGTTCAGCTCCTCGCCGGCGCGGGTGCGTGCCGCGCCCGCGAACGAGACGAACTTTTTCGGGTCGCCGGCGACGAAGAAGGCGGCGTCACCATCGGCAAGCCCGAGTTGGAGGCGGATTGACTCGGTGCGCTCCTCGCCGATGTTCTTGGCGAGCGGACCGGCGCCTTCGAGCTTCTCGCCCTCCTTGCGCCAGAAGATGTAGCCGAGGCCCGGCTGGCCTTCGCCTTGCGCCCAGGAATTCATCCGGTCGCAGAAAGCGCGTGAACCGCCGGTCCTGGCCGGAATGGCCCAGACCTCGGCCTTCGGGTCGTTGGCAAGGATGTTGGCGAACACCTTGAAGCCGGACTCGCGGAAATGTTCGGAGACCGCCTGCATCTCGATCGGGTTGCGCAGGTCCGGCTTGTCGGTGCCGTATTTGCGCATGGCGACGTCATAGGCGATGCGCGGAAACTCCTGCGTCACCGGCTTGCCGGCGGCAAAGGACTCGAACACGCCCCGCATCACCGGCTCCATGGTCGCCAGAATGTCGTCCTGCTCGACGAAGCTCATTTCCAGGTCGAGTTGGTAGAATTCGCCCGGCAGCCGGTCGGCGCGCGGGTCCTCGTCGCGGAAGCAAGGCGCTATCTGGAAGTAACGGTCGAAGCCCGACACCATGATCAATTGCTTGTATATCTGCGGCGCCTGCGGCAGCGCGTAAAAGGTGCCGGGATGGATACGTGACGGCACCAGGAAATCACGCGCGCCTTCGGGCGACGAAGCGGTCAGGATCGGCGTCGAGAATTCGGTGAAGCCGACCTCGCCCATGCGCTTGCGCATCTCGGCAATGATCTTCGTGCGCGCCACGATGTTCTTGTGCAGCGTGTCGCGGCGCAAATCGAGGAAGCGGTATTTGAGACGGATGTCCTCGGGATAGTCCGGCTCGCCGAACACCGGCAGCGGCAGTTCCTTGGCCGCCGACAGCACTTCGATCTCGCGCGCGAAAACCTCGATTTCGCCGGTCGGCAAATTGGCGTTCGCGGTCTCGGCCAGACGAGCCTTGACCTCGCCGTCGACGCGGACGACCCATTCGCCGCGCACGGTCTCGGCAATCTTGAAAGCCGGCGAATCCGGGTCGGCGACGATCTGCGTCAGGCCATAGTGGTCGCGCAAATCAATGAACAGCAGGCCGCCATGATCGCGTACGCGATGCACCCAGCCCGAAAGGCGAACGGAAGAGCCGACGTCGCTTTTCCTCAACTGGGCACAGGTATGGCTGCGGTAACGATGCATTGTCATGGATAAGTCCGGATGTCTGATTGCGGCCAAGGCATGATGGCCCGGCCCGAAAATTTGCGCGAAAAGCACATGAGAGGCCGCCTTTGTCAAGGCAGGCGTCGCCCGGGCAGCATCTTGATTCGAACTTCGGCATTCGTCCGTGGCTGTGTGAAAACTCCGCACCACAGTCAAAGTGTAGAATTTCCTCCGCCTGATCGTGATCAGCGTGGCCGAGCCGTGTACAATGGCCGTCACATTGGCGGGAGGACTACCATGCGCATTCGCACATTGACTGTCCTGGTGATGCTGCTTGTCGGCACCTGCGCATTTGCACACGCACAGACAAAGCCGATGTCCATCGAGGTGTTTCCTTTCGAATTGGAAGACAAGAGCGCTGGCGCAGGCATAATTCCGCCGGATGAACATGATAGGCGCTATCTGTCCGAGTCGGCACAAATGGCGAAGGACATGCTCTCCCAGTCAGGGCGCTTTACAGTGCTTGATGTGCCAGCCGGGGATGAGCAGGCGGTGGCGCCGCACGGATTGCGCAATTGCGGCGGCTGTGAAAGCAAGATCGCCAAAGAGCACGGCGCGTCTCTTGCCTTGCTGGGCGTCGTAACGCGCGTCAGCCGAACAGAGCATACGATGTTCATTCGCATCCTCGACGCTGATACCGGGCAACCTGTTTCGCAGGGGTTTACCGACCTGCGCATGGGTGCGAATTACGCGTGGCCCCGCTCCGTCAAATGGCTGATGAAAAACAGAATTCTTCGGTAGGGTGGCAAGCCACCCGAGTGCGCCATCGGCAGCGCGAAAGATTCCCAGCTAAAATCAAACTGATACGTTGATAGCCGGCGCTGGCCTGCTAACCGCCGGCAATTGCCGCTGGCATTGGCGTGGGCGATGGTTCAAGAAGGACCAACGACAGGCCCTCCTTCATGTCCTCCATGCGCCCGCTGATCCCGCTCCTTATTGCCGCCGGCATCCTGCTCGGCGGCAACGGCCTGCAGAGCACCTTGATCGCATTGCGCGGGGCGCAGGAGGGGTTTTCGGCCTCGACCATCGGCCTGATGGGGACGTTCTATTTCGCCGGGTTCCTGCTCGGCTGCCTCGCCGTCACCCACATCATGAAGGCCGTCGGCCATGTCCGCGCGTTTTCCGCGCTGGCGGCGATCGCTTCGGCCGGGACATTGCTTTTGGTGCTGGTCGTCGACCCGGTCATGTGGTGCGCGTTGCGTCTCGCCGGCGGCTTCTGCTTCGCCGGCCTGTTCACCATCATGGAAGCCTGGCTCAATTCCGGAGCCGCCAACAAGGACCGCGCGCGGGTGCTGGCCATCTACCGGATGGTCGACATCGGTTCGGTCACCGGCGCACAGTTCCTAATCCCGATCGTCGGCGCCAGCGGTTTTGCCATCTTCGCCGTCATGTCGATCATGATCACGCTCTCGCTGGTACCGGTGTCGCTTGGCGATCGCTCCAACCCGACCCCGCCCGAAGACGTCAAGCTCGATCTCGCCCGCGTCTGGCGGATCTCGCCGCTCGGCTGCTTCGGCTGCATTGCCGTCGGCGTCACCAACAGCGCTTTTCGCACATTGTCGCCGGTCTATGCCGAACAGATCGGCATGTCGGTCACCGACGTCGTCACCTTCGTCAGCGTCGGAATATTCGGCGGCGCCATCATCCAGTATCCGCTCGGCTATCTGTCCGACCGCTGGGACCGGCGTTCGGTGCTGCTGATAACGACGTGCTGCGCGCTGCTGGCGTCGCTGGCGCTGGTGTTCTGGGCGCGCAGCGATCCGTCCCTCAACTTCGTGATCGTCTTCATCTTCGGCTGCTTCGCCATGCCGCTCTATTCGCTGTCGGCGGCGCACTCCAACGACCGCGCCGACAAGGGCGAGTTCGTGCTGATCAACGCGGCGCTGATGCTGTTCTATTCCTTCGGCGCCATTGGCGGGCCGTTCGCCGCCTCAACGGCGATGCAGTATTTCGGGCCAAGCGCGCTGTTCGTGTTCACCGCCACCGTCTACGCCATCTTCGTCGTGGTCATCCTGTACCGGATGCAGGTGCGATCGAGCGTGCCGGCCGGCCATCGCAGCCGTTTCATCGGACTTTTGCGCACATCGACGGTGTTCGCCCGGCTGGCCAAGCGCAACGATGATTCCGACGGGCCTGCCAGGCAATGATGACGGCCCGCCAGGTCTTGAAACCCGGACAGCGGCTTGACGAAAGCCCGCGCGGCTGAAATTGAAGGAGACCTTACACTTTGCCAAAAGCGATTTGATGCACGTCATCACCACCCAAAAAGAACTCGAGACCGCTCTCGCCGCGTTCGAAAAGTCGGATTTCGTCACCGTCGACACCGAATTCATTCGGGAGACGACCTTTTGGCCGATTCTCTGCCTGATCCAGATGGCAGCACCCGGGGTGACGGCGCTGATCGACCCGCTGTCATCCGATATCGACCTGAAGCCGTTCTTCAGGCTGATGGCCAACGAGGCGGTCGTCAAAGTCTTCCATGCGGCGCGCCAGGACATCGAAATCATCGTTCATCTCGGCGATCTGGTGCCGCATCCTGTGTTCGACACCCAGGTGGCGGCGATGGTTTGCGGCTTCGGCGACAGCGTCTCCTATGACCAACTCGTCCAGAAGGTCACCGGCGCCCGGCTCGACAAGTCCTCACGTTTCACCGACTGGCGCCACCGGCCGCTTTCCGAAAAACAGCTCGACTACGCGCTTGCCGACGTCACCCATCTGATCGAGGTCTACCAGCACCTCAGCGCCGAGCTGGTGCGGGAAAACCGCGCCCACTGGCTGAACGAGGAGATGGACGTGCTGACCGCCCGCGAAACCTACGATCCGCATCCGGAGGACGCCTGGAAGCGGCTGAAGATGCGGCTGCGCAAGCCGCAGGAACTGGCGATCGTGCAAGCGGTGGCGGCATGGCGCGAGCGTGAGGCGCGCGAACGCGACGTGCCGCGCGGCCGGGTGCTCAAGGACGACGCCATCTATGAGGTGGCGCAGCAGGCGCCGCGCGATGCGGCAGCACTCGGCAAGCTGCGCACCACGCCGAAAGGCTGGGAACGCTCGGCGACGGCAACGGCGCTGCTTGGCGCGGTCAACAGCGCGCTTGCCTTGCCCAGGGAAGAGATGCCGAAGCTGCCGAAGAGTTTTCAGCCGCCCGAAGGCTCCAATGCCGCCGCGGAACTGCTGAAAGTGCTGTTGCGGATCGTCGCCGAAAAGGAGGGCGTCGCTTCGAAGGTGCTGGCCTCGAGCGACGACATCGACCGCATCGCCGCCGAGGGCGAGGACGCCGACGTGCCGGCCTTGCAAGGCTGGCGACGCGCCGTGTTCGGCGAGGCGGCGCTCAAACTGGTGCGCGGCGAGCTCGCCATCAAGTTCGACAAGCGCAAGATCGCGCTGTTCGATTTGTAGCGTCTGCGACGTCCTTCTCCCCTTGCGGAGAAGGTGGATCGGCGCGTTAGCGCCGAGACGGATGAGGGGTTCTGGAAGAAACGCCGCGTTAAGATATTGAATGATTTTAAAGATTTAATGGCCGCGATCCTTCCAACACCCCTGCCATGAAAGTAACTTCAAACTCTGTTTCATTTCAATCGGATAGCGGCTTGGGCCAGGGGCTCGATTTCAAAGCCGATATATCAGAGAAAGCGCCCGCGTACCTTTCATCTACGATGGCGCCCGGCGCCGGGCGATGTGTCTCATCCGACCGAGTTGAGCCTGTCCTCGGGCTTGCCAAAGGCATGACCCGTGGGCTCGGCCACCTTCTCCCACAAAGGGGAGAAGGGCAGTCAGCGCTGTTTCTGAGCGGCCAGGTGAAATACCGCGATGACGATCACGGGTATCGCCAGAAGCGCGAATTTGATGACGATCAGCGCCGAGGCGAAGGACAGCGAGTCCGGATTGGCCGACAGGAAATCGGAGAGCATGCGGGCCACCGCGATGTTCTGCGCATAATCGGCAAGCGTGTAGGGCAGCACCAGGACAAGCGCGAACAGCGACTGAAGCTGGGCCGACAGAGCCCGGAAGTTCTTCAGCCGCCGCCCGGCGGCAAGGATCAGGCTGACCAATGTCAGCGACAGCAGCGCCGGAAATAGCAGGTCGAAGGTCAGGTAATGCCAGACCAGGATGATCTCGCTGCCGCGACGCCCGAGTGCCGTCAGCCAGGCCATGCCCTCGTCCGGGGTGAACCCGGCAAAGCGCAAATCGAGCGACGGCAGGCCGCCGCTCAGCTGGCGGAAATAGAGGAACTCCATCGCCGTCATGGCGACGAAAACCCCCGCGCAGACAAAACAGAGCGCGGCAGCGTGGCGCGACAGCCGCAGCATCATTGCCGTCAGGCTTCGTGCGAACTGGTTAGGCTCCGCCGGGGTAATTCGGGCTTTCGCGGGTGATCGTGACGTCATGGGCGTGGCTTTCACGAAGTCCGGCGTTGGATATGCGTACAAACGTGGCGCGGTCGCGGAAATCGGCAAGGTCGCGCCCGCCGACATAACCCATAGCGGCTTTCAGGCCGCCGGCAAGCTGGTGCAGCACGCCGGACACAGGTCCTTTGTAAGGCACCTGGCCTTCGATGCCTTCCGGCACCAGTTTCAGCGTGTCGCGAACCTCGGCCTGGAAATAGCGGTCGGCGGAGCCACGCGCCATGGCGCCGACCGAGCCCATGCCGCGATAGGCTTTGAACGAGCGGCCCTGATGCAGATAGACTTCGCCCGGGCTCTCGTCGGTGCCGGCCAGCAGCGACCCGATCATGGCGGCACTGGCGCCGGCGGCGAGCGCCTTGGCGAGATCGCCGGAATATTTGATGCCGCCATCGGCGATGACCGAGACGCCCGATTTCTGCGCCGTCTCGACCGCCGACATGATCGCGGAAAGCTGCGGCATGCCGACGCCGGCAACGATGCGGGTGGTGCAGATGGAACCCGGCCCGATGCCGACCTTGACGGCATCGGCGCCGGCATCGATCAGCGCCAGCGTGCCTTCTGAAGTGGCGACGTTGCCGGCCAGGATGCGGACCGAATTGGACAGTTTCTTGGCCCGCGTCACCGCATCGAGCACGCGTTGCGAGTGACCATGCGCGGTGTCGATCACCAAAAGGTCGACGCCGGCATCGATGAGCCGCTCGGCGCGCTCAAAACCGTCATCGCCGACGCTGGTGGCGGCCGCCGCGCGCAAGCGCCCCTGCACGTCCTTGGTGGCGTGCGGGTTGAGCTGCGACTTCTCGATGTCCTTGACGGTGATCAATCCGACGCAATTGCCGCCGCTATCGACCACGACCAGCTTTTCGATGCGGTGCTGGTGCAGGAGCCGCTTGGCCTCGTCCTGATCGACATTTTCCTTGACCGTGATCAGGTTCTCACGGGTCATCAACTCGTAGACTTTCTGGCCCGGGTCGGAAGCGAAGCGCACGTCGCGGTTGGTCAGTATGCCGACCAGCCGTCCGACCGTGTGCCCGCCAGCGCCGCCATTCTCGACCACCGGAATGCCCGAGATGCTGTAGTTGCGCATCAGCCCCAGGGCGTCGGCGAGCGTCGCATCGGGGCCGATGGTGACGGGGTTCACCACCATGCCGGATTCGAATTTTTTGACTTGCCGCACCTGCTCGGCCTGTTCGGCAGGCGAGAAATTGCGGTGGATGACGCCGATGCCGCCGGCCTGGGCCATGGCGATGGCAAGACGCGCCTCGGTGACGGTATCCATGGCGGCGGACAGGATCGGCACGTTGAGGTCGATGTCGCCGGCAATGCGGGTGCCGATATCGGTTTCGCCGGGCATGACCTCGGAATGACCCGGCTGCAGCAGCACATCGTCAAAGGTCAGCGCCAATGCGCCCGTGGACGTTTCGATAATCTTTGCCATGGCCAGCCCTCGGAATGCATGAAAAGCGCTGGACCGGATGGACAGCGCCGACTCGTCTTCTTCCCTTTCAGGATTGGCGCTGGCTCGTAACACGTCCCGTCGCCGTTGAAAAGCCGATTGCTTGTGCACGACGGGGCCGCGAACTCAGCTTAATGCCTTTCGCGGTGACGGATGGCGACCGGCATTCACTGCTGGTGATTGGCGAAAGCCGAAGCGGCCGCCTCGCCGACGGCGCTGCTCCGGAGTTTTGTTGGGCATGCCCGCTGCCAGGTCGCTCAAATGTGACAGCAAGTTAAGGCGACATCCAACGCAACCCGTGGTAACCGCCCTGCCTGTCGGCTTGCCCGGTCGGCAACAATCGAATCCGGACGCGCTCCATGAACCGCACCATTCCGCTTATCCTGGCGGTCGCCCTTTTCATGGAAAACATGGATTCGACCGTTATCGCAACGTCGCTGCCGGCGATCGCCGTCGACCTCCAGACCAGCCCGGTGGCGCTCAAGCTGGCGCTGACCGCCTATCTGGTGTCGCTGGCGGTGTTCATTCCGATCAGCGGCTGGATGGCCGATCATTTTGGCGCCAAGACCGTGTTTCGCGCCGCGATTGCCGTGTTCATCGTCGGATCGGTCGCTTGCGCGGTGTCGAATTCGCTGCCGGCCTTCGTCGTCTCACGCTTCCTGCAAGGCATTGGCGGCGCCATGATGACGCCGGTGGGACGGCTGGTGCTGGTGCGCGCCACGCCGAAGAGCGAGCTCGTCGCCGCGATGTCGTGGCTGACCGTTCCGGCATTGGTCGGGCCGCTCGTCGGGCCGCCGGTCGGCGGTTTCATCACCACCTATTTCAGCTGGCACTGGATCTTCCTGATCAATGTGCCGATCGGGCTGATCGGCATCTGGCTGGCCACGCGCTTCCTGCCGGAGACCGAAGCGGCGCCAACGCCGCCGCTCGATTTCATCGGCTTCGTGCTGAGCGGCCTGGCGGCATCGGGCATCGTTTTCGGCCTGTCGGTGGTCAGCCTGCCGGCCTTGCCGCCGATTGCCGGCTTCCTCACCGTGGCTGTCGGGCTGGTTTCTGCCGTGCTTTACCTCCTGCATGCGCGCCGCGCCAAAAATCCGCTGCTGGCGCTCGAACTGTTCCGCAACCAGGTGTTCCGCGCCTCGGTCCTCGGCGGCGGGCTGTTCCGCATCGGCATCGGCGCCGTACCCTTCCTTTTGCCGCTGATGTTCCAGATCGGCTTCGGGCTGACGCCGTTCCAGTCGGGAATGATCACCTTCGTGGCGGCGATCGGCGCCATCGGCATGAAATTCGTCACCGCGCTGATCTTCCGGGTCGCCGGCTTCCGCCGCGTGCTGATCTTCGGCTCGCTGATCGCGGCGGCGTCGATTGCCATCAACGGCCTGCTGACGCCCGAGACGCCATATCTGCTGATCCTCGCCGCCTTGCTCGCCGGCGGCTTCATCCGCTCGATGTTCTTCACCGGCATCAACGCGCTAGCCTATGCCGAGATTTCGACCGCCGACACCAGCAGGGCGACGCCGATCGCCGCAGTGTTCCAGCAACTGTCGATCGCGCTCGGCGTGGCGCTGGCCGGCGGCATTCTGGAAGTCTTGGCGACAATCCATGGCGGGGCGCTGACGCTGAGCGACTTCCACATCGCGTTCTTCATCGTCGCGGCGGTGTCGGCCGCCGCATCGCTGTCATTCATGCGGCTGGCGCCCGATGCCGGCAACGCCGTATCGGGACATGGCGGGCTGACGGCGCCCACGACGATGGGAGTGGGTCCACCGGGATCGTAGGCTCTCTCCCTTCTCCCCTTGTGGGAGATGGTGGATCGGCGCGCAGCGCCGAGACGGTTGAGGATGTTGGACGGAATGAGGCGTTGGTGATTTTGCCGATGTATACGAGAGTTTGCGTCAAGCTGGAGCACCCCTCATCCCACCGAGCTTCGCTCGGCCACCTTCTCCCACAAGGGGAGAAGGAAAGGACGCTAACCCTTAAAATCCTTCGCCAGCAGATAAAGCTCCACCGACTCGTCGCGCGAGGCCGGCGGTTTGACGTGGTGGACCGAGCGGAAATTCTGCTTGAGCCTGGCGAGCAATTCGTTCTCGGCGCCGCCCTGGAAAGTCTTGGCGAGGAAATGGCCGCCCGGCTTCAGCACCGAGAGGGCGAAATCGGCGGCCACCTCGCACAGATACATGGTGCGGATGTGATCGGTCCGGCGATGGCCGGTGGTGGGTGCGGCCATGTCGGACAAAACGATGTCCGGTTGGCCGCCGAGCGTTTCGGCGAGCTTTTGCGGCGCCTGCGGGTCGAGAAAATCCATCAACAGCACCGGCGCGCCGGGCACCGCGTCCATTTCCAGATAGTCGATGCCGACGACATGCGGGTGTTCGGCCGTCGATTTCGTGCGCGCGGCGGCGACCTGGCACCAGCCGCCGGGTGCCGCGCCAAGGTCGATGACTTTCATGCCGGGCTTGAGCAGATGGTGCTTGTCGTCGATCTCGATCAGCTTGTAGGCCGCGCGCGAGCGGTAGCCGTCGGCCTTGGAACGCTGGACATAGGGGTCGTTGATGTGGCGCTGCAGCCAGCGGCGCGACGATTCCTTCAGGCCGCTTTTCTTCTTGATCCGCGTCTTCAGCACGCGAATGCCGGCAGAGCCTGGTTTTTCCGGTTTCCTGGTCATTGCCTGACTTCTTGTTTGAGCATGATATTTTCCGAAAACCGGTTGCCACTTTTCGCTGACGCGGTTCTGCGGTTCGGGATCATGCATTCTGGTCTGAGCATGATCTTTTCCGAAAACCGGCTGCCACTTTTCGGGATCATGCTCTGCCCCGCCCATTGTTGCGCCAGACACCGTCGTCGGCCATCAATTCGCTCAATATGCCCTCGCGCAGGCCGCGGTCGGCGACGCGCAGCCGCTCCGACGGCCACACCGCGCGGATCGCTTCCAGGATGGCGCAGCCGGCCAGCACCAGATCGGCGCGATCGGCGCCGATGCAAGGATTGGCGACGCGCTGCTGAAAATCCCAGCCGACCAGTTTTTCGACCATGCGGTCGACGCTGTCGCGATCCATCCACAGCCCGTCGACGCGGCGGCGGTCGTACCGGTCCAGGTCGAGGTGGACGCCGGCCAGCGTCGTCACCGTGCCCGAGGTGCCGAGCAAGTGGAATTTCGGGCTGGCGAGCACATGGCTCAGCCGGTCGCGCCCGTCGAAGGCGTGCAGGCGCACAGCCACATCCTCGACCATGGCGGCAAAGATCTCACGGGTGACGGCGCGGCCGCCGAAGCGCTCGGCCAGCGAGACGACGCCGACCGGCAGCGACGTCCAGGAGACGATGTGGTTGGCGAGCCTCGGCGAGCGGTGGCCGGTGAGATCGATCAGCGCGATTTCCGAGGAGCCGCCGCCGATATCGAACAGGACGACGCCTTGCGTGTCGCGGTCGACCAGCGAGCCGCAGCCCGACACCGCCAGCCGCGCCTCGGTCTGGCGGTCGATGATCTCGAGTTTCAACCCCGCCTCGCGCTCGACGCGGTCGAGGAACTCGGCGCCGTTGGCGGCCGTGCGGCAGGCTTCGGTGGCGATCAGCCGGGCCTTCCTGATCTTGCGGTTGCGCAATTTGTCACCGCAGATCTTCAGCGCCTCGACCGCACGGTCCATCGCCGGCTGCCCGAGCCGGCCATTGGCGGTGAGGCCCTCGCCCAGCCTGACGATGCGCGAGAAAGCGTCGATGACGCGGAACTGGCCGTGGCGCGTCGGCACCGCCACCAGCAGCCGGCAATTGTTGGTGCCGAGATCGAGTGCCGCAAACACCGGCAGTTCCTGCAGCGGCGGGCGGCGAGCAGCCGGCTCCGGCCGGCCTGGCGCAACCGACGGCAAGGCCGCGACGATCGCCGCGGGCGGGCGGCTGGCCGGAGCGCTGACAGCAGCAGACGCCACTCCGGCCGCAGCGAGGCGAGCGTCGTCGCGCGCAAAAACCTTGCGGCCGCGCCGGCGTTTGCGCCGCTTCCTGGTCTTGGCCTTCTGGCCATTCTGATGCTGGGACGCGTCGCCTGCCTGTCCGTGACCGGACCAAGGCTGCACCGGGCGGCCATTGTGCCGGCCGGCGGGTGGGCTTGCCTGACCCGAAGGCGGCGGCGAAGCCCTGGACACGCCCACTTCCGGCGCGCCGGCGCCGGTGTCGTGGTCTTCCACTTCAGTTCCTTCCGCGCCGCGCGAACCGGAGACCGGACGCAGCAGGCGCTTTCACGTGTTCTAAGTTGCCGCCAGACTAGCAGCGCCGGGCCGGATCACCAAGAGCGCAGGGGTCGAATTTGTCGCTGGCATTGTCTCGCCGCTCCGCTCGTCCCGATGATGGCGGGACAGCGCCCCCCTCTGTCCTGCCCTCTTTGCCAAAACTTGGCATCTCCCCCCACTTGGGGGAGATCGGCCGTCACCGCCGCTTTCGCCAATCCCTACCGTCGCAGAAACGGGCGGAGCGCCAAAACTGCCAATCTCCCTCCTTGTGGGGGAGATGTCCGGCAGGACAGAGGGGGGCGCGAAGGATCGCCAGCCTTTCCTTCTCCCGCAGCAACGCGCCTTCGCAGTTGAATAGCCGGCTTCGATAAGGCATTTCTGAAATGGCGGGGATGAAACATTCGAAATCGCGGGCAGAGTTCCTGACGCGAACCGAACGGGCAACGGGGCTGCAACGCATGATCGTCACGCCATGAACTGGAGGCGTTATTTCTGGCCGGTCGTCGGCGTTGCGGCGGTCGTCTTCTCGCTATGGCTGCTGCTGCACGAACTGCGTGGCATCTCGCTCGACGACGTCTGGGACGGCATCGTCGCCATCCCTGCCCGCGGCTGGGTGCTCGCCGCTTTGAGCTCAGTCATCGCCTATGCGTCGCTGGCCGGCTACGATCATATCGCGCTCCTGCATATCGGCAAGAAAGTGTCGTGGCTGTTCGTCACCCTGTGCTCCTTCACCACCTACGCGCTGTCGCACAATATCGGCGGCTCGGTTTTTTCAGGCGCGGTGATCCGCTACCGCGCTTACGGAACCAGGGGGCTGACCGGACAGGACGTCGGCATTCTGGTGGCGATCTGCTGGATCACCTTCGTGCTGTCGACGGTGTTGGTTTCAGGCATCGTGCTGGTGCTCGCACCGGAGATCGTCGACCGTTTTTCCGGCACGCCGCATCATCGGCTTTCGCAGGCGGCGGGGCTCGCGATGCTGCTCGTGGTGGCGGCCTATGTCTTCGGCAGCTGGCTGCATCTCAGGCCGCTGAAGATCGGAAGGTTCCAGGTCCATTATCCGGCTCTGCCGATCGTCGCGCGGCAATTGCTGATCGGCCCGATCGAGCTGCTGGCGGCGGCGGCGATCATCTTCTTCGCCCTGCCCGAAGCTGGCAATCCCGGATACCTCGTCGTGCTCGGCGTCTTCCTGATGTCGTTCTCGGTCGCCCAGATCTCGCATGCGCCGGGCGGGCTCGGCGTGTTCGAGGTCGTCTTCCTGACCGGCCTGTCGCATATGGACCCGGTCGGCGTGCTGGCAGCACTGCTGGTGTTCCGGCTGTTCTACCTGATCATCCCGCTGGTGATGGCGCTCGGCGTCGTGCTGTATTTCGAGCACTCGCAGCTCGGGCGAAGGGAGAATTGAGGGGCGGCTTTGAACCACGCCCTTATGAAACGTGCCGATTGAAATGCCTTCGGCAGGCTTGACTATTTTCCGACGGCGGCTACAAGGCACGCGCGGCGCCATCGTCGCCCTGCCGCGTGGTTTTCAACAGCCGCGCCTGCTGGGGAATAGGTTAACGGTAGACCCACGGACTCTGACTCCGTTAGTCCTGGTTCGAATCCAGGTTCCCCAGCCAACAGTTTCCGCAATTAAATCAGCCCCTTATGCAGAACAATCGCGACCGAAACGTGTTGCATGGGTTTTCCTGCCCTGTAGCGCGCAAACCCTTGCATTCCGGGCATGTCCCGCCCCGTCCCTTTCTGTCCATGCAACACGATTGCAACACGGATCAGCCAATTTGTTCCCGCCATGTTCCTAGAGAGCGCGCCTTCGCCGGTGCCAATTGCGGTGCCCATTTTTTTCCTGCGACTGTCGGCAGGTCCGTGCGACAATCCCGCCGGGGAATCAACGCGGGATTTCTTACATGACGAAACTGAGCACTCTAAAACGCCGATGATGGACAGCGATAGCGCGGCTGCATTAGTTTACCACGATCTCAAAACGTCTCAGCGCGCGACTTTCCAGGTTGCCGCCGAGTGAGGTCGTTGGTTGACCGCGTCGCTGGTGCTAGTCCATTCTGGTGCGCTGTTCGGCATGTTTTCGTTGCTGAACAATCCAGCCAGCCAACCTGCGACGCTGGAAGCACTCAAAGCCCCGGTCTGGTGCTTCGTGGCTGGCCTTCTGCTGGCGCTGGCATAGGGTTTCTTCGCTTGGATCAACTGGTCGATGCACTCGTTCAATTACGCGTCCTCGGCACGATACGATATGCTATGGACGCTGAGAAGTGGATCGATCCTCCACCCTTCCAAAGGGCGTTGGACATCACGAACTGGGGCAGCATCGCTTGCGGTTTGCTTTCTGCCCTATCCATTGCGGCGGGCGCGGCTTTGATCCTGCATGGGGACTATCTAGCTGCAATATTCGGAATTTGATCCCGCCCATAGACCGCCACCGTGAGGGCAGCGGAGTCTCTGGGCTCATTTGGGCGTGTTAGAACCAGCGCTCCCGGCGCTGGTCGCCGGCCACAAGAACAAGGCCCAACAGCAAGCCTACAGCCGCGCCCAGCATGAAGGCGGACGATAGCGTGCCAGGATTTTCTTGAACGACACCGGAAGCAGTAGACGCCCTTTTGCGAAGTGCTTGCGTTGTCCGAGACACGCTATCGGCCGCGCCCTCATACCAACCAGTAGCTTCCTCGACCACCTCTTCAGCGTGCTCCGCGAGCGTCCGATTGATCTTGTTGATCTCGCGTTTCAGTTGCGCAACTTGCTTCTCCAAGGCCTCCTGCGCTTCGCGCTGCGTCTCCGTCGGCTTTGCGTCTTCGTTTGGGTCGTCGGCCATTGTGATGATCTCCCTTTTGGGTGGGGGCTCAACGGCCGCCGCCGCGTATGGTTCCTCAGCGACAAAAAGCCCGCCACCTTGAAGGCAGCGGGCTAGCAGCGGCAGAGTTTGCCGCCCGTCAGTGACGCTCTGCCGGTGCTTCGAGAAACTCCATGAAGTTCTCAACCACCTTGTCGATCGGCATTGACCGCGCATTGCATCCGCGAAGAATGGCGGGCGGCGATCTTGACAATTTTGAAGCTGGGAAGCGGGCGCCGTATGACCGCACTCTGCTTGACCTTCAGGCAGCGCTCGAATGGGCCGGCGTCGAGTTCATCCCCGAGAACGGCGGCGGCGCCGGTGTGAGGTTGCGGAAATGAAGACCAGGCGGCGCAAAAGATTTTGGGATCGAGCGAGAATGCGCCGGCTCTCCTCCATGACGGATCGCATCTCCGCAATCGTGGCCCGCGTGGCATCAACCTGCAACCGCGACCTCTCTACGTCCACGTTATCGATTTGCCACGGGTCCATTGCCGTAACTCACTGCGACTAGCGTTTTCGAGGCGACTAGCGTTTTCGAGTTAGAAATCGGGCTTCCCGCATAAGTGACGGCCAGTCGGACCCCAGAAGAGCGATAAGCTCGCGAGCCTGCTCTTCGGTTATATTCGCCTCTTTAACCAAGCGCTGAACGACAGAGTCGTCAGGGGCTCCGCTGGGTGTTCTGTCCCTATCGTCAGCCATCGGAAAAAATCCTTAGGTAGCATAACGCGACCATTTGGACTGAGTTCCTCCACAATGACTTCCGCGATCACGGGATTACTCGGATCTCCCCAAGCTCGGTAGTATCAAGGCGGCGGACGCCAATCCGCTAGGCCGGCGCCCGACAAGGCAATCTACCCCAACGCCCCCCCAAGTGGCGCCGGCCACTTTCAGCCCCCTCGTTCGAAAGTTGGCTTCCAGTCGCGATTGCGCGCCCGCTGCTGGCCTTCGTAGAAGAACACCTGCCGTCGATCACCACCGGCAGCCTTGCAATTTGAGCAGATAAAGAGCCCGACCAGGTCGTCATGCATCGAGCCGTGGTCACGGCCGAGCCTGTCAATCAGCGCCTGGATATCCAGCTTCATCGATTTGCAGCACATCGGGTGTCCGCAATTGACATAGATGGTTTCGCGGGCGGCCAGGGTGTCGGCGAGGGTCTTTTTGGGCATGGCGATCTCCGTTGAAGGGCTCGCCGCAACGGGGAGGAATATAATCCTGAAAACGAGGGCGTCGGCAATAGGGGACGCCCACTCTTTGACATTGGGTTGATATTAGCTCAGGGGCCTCATTTCTTTCGGCCGGACTCTTTGCGACCTTCTCGCTATCGTGTGCGGCAACGGCGCGGCGTCTTGAAGTATCCGCTTCATCGGCTCGTTGCGTTTTTCGTCAGTGTGAGCACGATAATGGAACGTCCAAAATCCGTATCGGAGATGATCGAGCGCTACGACAGCGATTTTTACGAGCCGATAGGGCGCTTGATAATGCAGTTTGGATTTCTGGAATTCCATATCGATCGTTGGCTGTCCGCGCTTGGCGCCGACCAACCGAAGCTGCGGAAAGCGAACAACTTGAATAACAAAATCACTCTGTATGGTCAGATCATCGACCAACACACCACCGAACCGAATGACCTTGCCGAGCGCGATCGCCTCGTCCAGCAGATGCGCGAACTCAACACGTTTCGCAATCGTGTCGTTCATGGTCCGTGGAGCGTATACCTCGGAGAAAAGAAGGCTTGGCAGAAACTCTCAGTCAACCGGCAAAATGCAACACACCAATTCTTTGAGGTGACTGCCGATGAAATCCGGGTGGCTGCTAGCGACCTCGCGAAAATCCAGGTAGAGGCGTCTCACTTTGCCTTTGGCTTTCTAGTACCCAAAAAGGCATAGCAACGAGCGTGGCAGGCGACAAAAGACTAACGGCTGGGTAGCTCTGGCTACTTGCGCACGATCCATTCCAGCAAGTCAGGATCGACGTCATCGCTCCCGGTAAAGTCGCTGATCAAAAGCGCGGCAACCGACCGCCATTTGTCTTCAGGGATCTTCTCTTCGATCACGGTTTTTATGAAGGCGCTGCGCAGGATATCGCAGTCAAAAACCGATACCTGGGCGCCTGCCTGGGGTTTCGCCATCTCAGCCCTCCTGCCTCTTGGGCGGAAGCACTGCCATCTCCCAAGCGTCCGCAATGCCTCTATTCGGTACGGACGACGTTGGGATTGTACGCTTTATTGCGAATTTCGCGAGTCCGGCCTCGCTCAATCTGGCGCGGCCTTCAATCCTCTTCCCGGAAATCCTGCAGCGATGCGTGCCGAAGATCCTCCTCGCACCTTAGATGCTTCACGCGGGCCTTGATGCCCCGGCTTGACCCAGTGCGTTGCCGGCCGCTTTGGCATATCCTTGGGCGGTGGCCCGGCATGTTCCTGCACGCGCTTCCACAACCGCTCCCGCATCTCGCGGTTGACGCTCACGAACGCACTGCCGACATATTTCCGGGTGCCTGGCTCAGCCATCAGAGCAAACGCCGGCTTGCCCCTCTCGCGTTCGACGCCGAGGAGTTCAAACTCGCTTTCGGTGAAGGATTTTGTCTTCAGCCAATTGGTGGTCGGGCCGCTGCGATATTTGCTGTCTCGGCGCTTCGATACCATCCCCTCCAGGCCGGCCGCGTCGATCAGATGATAGATCGCGTTGACTTCGCCTGGCATCGTCTCGCTGAACTGGATGCGGCTGTCAGACCCTATAAGCCCGGCCAGGATTTCCCGCCGATCCTCAAGTGCCATGTCGCGCAAGTCGTGGCCGTTAAGATGCAGCAGATCGAACGCGACGAAATAGAGGTCGTGCTGGCGCCTCGTGATTGCCTTGCGCAGCGGCAAAATCCGAAAGGCCAGCGTCATTTAAGACGACGACTTCGCCGTCGATGATGGCGTTCTGTACGTTGAGACCTTTGGCTGCCTCGACCAGGTCGCGGTACTTCGATGTCCAGTCTAGGCCGCGGCGGGTGAAGATCCGAGCGCCGCCGGCGTCGATGATGATTTGGGAGCGGTAGCCATCGAATTTGGCTTCATGCATCCAGTCGTCGCCTTGGGGCGGCTTGGCGACCAAGGTAGGCATCATCGGAGGAATGAACTCAAGCCGGCCGGGCCCGGCACTCACTGGTTTACGCACGAATTCGAGTTTAGGTCCGTCCGATCTGGCGGCTAGGGGAACGGAACGTGACCATTTTACTAAATTAGTAATGATGCATGAAACGGCATATTATTCGTCCCAGCCGGCGGACACGGCCCATACCCCCGCCGGTTAGGCCCGACGGTCGGTTGCCTACCCCGCAGCGGCTGTCGGGCCGTCCCTATCACAGTTCGGGACGATCAACGTGGGCCGAGATAGAACCAACAACCCCGCAACCGGATCAAGGGCAAGCGCCACGGGCCGCCTGCGAAGGACGAAGCAGAGCATTTCGAGTTCTGCCCCGTGTGTGGCCAAACGTTCGACAAGCGAAACCTTGGCGAGGTGCTGCATCATTATCTCCCCGACCATGAGCCGTTGAAGCTCGATGGATAGGTGAGTTGGCTTTCGCATACGGCTGGGGTCATCCAGAATTGTTGGCGGTCCCGACCAGGCGGTACCGGAATCGATTGCGGATGCGCTCGTTGAAGAAGCGGCCCTTGGCGAATGCGGCTCGGAACTCGGCGAAGGTCTCCGGCGGCACATCCTCAAACTGGTAGCATTTGCCGCTGGCCACGAACCACACCGAGAGGGTCCTACGATCCGGATCGTATTCCGTTTTGCTTATCGAGGTGGACGGCATGACGTTCACGCCTTGGTTCGGCGCGGAATTGTGGCCCCGTTGGTTCCCAGCACGGCAATTTAAAGGTCGGCCAGATGACCCATGCAGCTAGGGGGTTTCGTCCCGACCAGCCTTACCAATCGCCTCAAGCAATGAAGCTAGAGTTGGCGGCAGTTCTGGTTCGACCTCCAGCCCAAGCAGCTTATGTACGTTACGACGATTGTCTTCGGTGCCGATCAATTCGCGAACGGCATCGGCAAGGGTCTTATGGCCCGCTGCGTCACGCTTTGCCATGTCTGCATGTCCCAACCCCGCCCGAGCCGCAACTCGCAGGTCACGGAATGGTTCCGTCAAGGGTCAGGAATGTTTGGGACCTAGTGGTCAAAATCCAACGCTTGGTACCCATACCGGCGATTGCCAGAGTGTCCCTGTGTCGGGGTGGAGAGCGGACGTTTCTAGCGGTATTGTTTCCGCATGCTGATGCTCGCTGCTGTGCTCGATCTTGCCTTCGCCGCCTTCCATCTAGGATTTTGGCGGCTTTTCGGATGGCCGGCCCGGCTGAAGGGTTCGGGCAACCTAAACGCAGCAATCACTCAAACTCTGAATGTCATGCTGACGTTCACCTTTGTGTCTTACGGCGCAACATTGCTTTGGCTTTTGTACCGGGGGCTAATTTGGCCGCCACTTCTGTTTTTCGGAGCCGCTTTCTGGGCCATTCGCCTGGCTGCACAGTTCGCGCTCTTCGATATGCGGCATTGGCAATCCAAGCTGATCTCGACAGTCTTCGCCGTCTCGGCTTCTGCCCATGCCCTCGCAGGGTTATAGGAGGCAGAACAGTAAATGTCGGCTTCTGGTCGCTTTCGGAACTCCGGGTACCAAGCGTTAAATTTTGACCAACAGGGCCACGCATGTCGACCATCAATCTTAATCAGATTGTTGTGTCCGCTCTGCCAACGCAAAAGCCTGCAAGTTCCTCGATTTGCCAATGGCTTGGTCAGCGTTCGCAATGATCGAGAAGAACGCAGCGCGAGCGATGTCCTTTTTTGACGCGTCCGGATGCTCCTTTTTTGCAGCCTTTAGGAGCTGTTTTGGTGTCATCTCTGGCGTCACTACCCGCATCAGCGTATCGCTAATCGCCTGCAATTCGGTCGGGTTCATAAGAGCATCCTCAATAATGGCCTGCTGGCTTAGTCTTATCTAAAGGTGTCTTCTCTGTGTCGTAGCGCTGGGGCAATCGGACCAACAACGAAGGCACGGGCTTGTCCTCATCCGGCGATACGGCGCCTTGTTGGCAACCCGAACCATTGTCCCCAGATCGCGTTCCTCCAGAAAGAGAAAAGCCCGCCGCACCCTTTCGGCACGGCGGGCGGTCCTCCCAGTCGCTTACGTCATTCGATGATCTTGATGATCTTGCGTGTGCCTGGGTCAACGACAACGGTCCGGTTGTCGACGACAACGGTGCGGTATTTGGTGTTGGGGACTTCATGAAGTTCGACAGTCTCGGGCAGGGTTGAGCCGATATTGAGCTCCACTCCAGGGATTTTCACCGATGCGAGCGGCTGCTTTTTCACGTATTCCCTAATGACCGTCTCCTGTTCAGGCTCGATGACTACGTCCTGAGCGGCAGCGGCACCGAGGCCTGCCAGCAGCAGAAATCCCGCGGCTGCAGTGGAAAGATGCATTCTCATAAGTGCCTCCTTTGTGTAGCTCTGTTCCGCTGAACGCGTCTTCGCGCCAGACTTAACAAACCCCAGCCAGCTGCATTTGTTCCCCAAAAGTCCCTCAGGCTGATGCACGACAGGACCTAGGTCTCGCCTGTTTTGGCATAATAGGCCGGACATAGCGCCACCCGGAACCGCCGCTGCGCATAGTCGTTGATCCCTGCAAGTTCGCGGGAAGGAGCCCATGGAAAATAGTGTCCACCAAGCTCGCTGGTTACTCGCTCCGGTCTTCACAGTTTCGATCACATTCCTTGCGATTGGAATAATCGTTAGTTAGGGATCGTTCTAGGAACGACCGGACTTGACGATTGGACGGAGCGACGAACTGAGATCTGCGCAGCTAAGTCCCTTCCTGCGCTGATAAAGGACCACCCGCCATTCCTCGATTTGGCGGGTGTGGTCCGTGCGGCTGACCAAGTCCGCTCAGGAGGCCTGTCAGCGGTTTAAGGTCGCGAGGCAGCATCACCTCACAGCAGGTCTTCGGCAACCCCGTCGAATTTCCTGAGGCCTATGCTTGGAGGCTTTCGCTTAAGAAGCCCCTGTTCACTTGCGGCCGCCTTGAAGGCATCGAACGCGGCTTGTTGGGTGCAGTGTCCAGCCAGGCATTCCTCGATCATTCGAATTGCTTCAAGTCGGGATGGCTTGTCCATGAATGGCCATGGTTGCTGAAGCGCCGTCTCAGCATCGGGGATCGACGCAATCAGCATCGATCTGTCATTCAGGTAGATTGTAATCGGAATAAACGCCGGCATCTTTGTCGCTCGCCAGGATTGAAGGCGGCTAAACGCGAAGACAAGGCAGTGGTTGCATCGTTGTGAATTCCGAGCGCCGCTGTCCGATACGGAGGGACGATGGCGGACGAAGACGATGACTATGAACCGGTCCAAGCGAGAATTATCGGCATCGACCACCCTCTGAACGCGAGGATGATCCTGCGGCGTGTGTTTCCAGCTCTTCGTGATGGCTTCCGCCCTCACCGCGCCCTTGGCGATCGCCTGCTGAAATGCGATGTCTTTCGAAGCTCCAAGCGGGGCAAACGTCTCGTGCAGTCCAATCGTGTCGGCGCGGAGCTTCAAAAGGCTGTCGGAATATCGGCCAATGATCCGCGCCACCAAGTTGGTAGGGATTGGTTTACCATCTCGGATCGCAGCTGTGATCGTGCGGTCGAAACGTTTGTCGCGTCGCTTCCGATTCAGATAGGCCCGCAACTGGTCGGGCTCGCCGGAAAGCAGTTCATCGCGGGCTCGGGCAACATAGTCGCTCTGAACTGTGGTGAGCCCGATCACCCTACCTCCTCCGCGGCCAGTCACCCTGTTGACGCGGCCTACTACCTCCAATGCGGCCCTCGTTGGATTGGCGCCACGGGCAAGGCCCTTAGAAAAAGCGGCACGGATCGCAACTTGTTGATCAGCAACAATGTTGGTGACCAGTTGCGCCGAGTGCTCGCGCAACCAGGTCTCAGCCGTAAGATTGCGCGCATCCCCACGAAGAACGACCTGAAGGCCGCTCGGATCGCGCAGCGCCGGCATCTGTTCGACCGTGGCGACACCGCCGCCGTTGTAGGCCTGCCGGATGGCTTCTTCCAGCGGCCGAAACGCGGCCTCGTCGAGGTTCATGGCTGCAATAGCGTCCTTGACGTCGCCGCGCTCCAAGCTCTCCACCACACGGCGCAGAACGATGTTGGAGCGGATGTCGTCGATCGCCTCGAAAAACGCGGTCCGCAGCATCGGCTCATAGGTCGAGACAAGCTGTTCGAAACGATCACGGGGGGATAGGCGTTTGAGCATTCGTTCCGGACCTTAAAAGGAGACTGGTATGGATGTCTTGGCCCATCATTCGACGGAGCTTGTGGTGCTTCGCATCGCACTCATGGCAATTGCATCAATGGTTGCTGAGCAATCGGATGACCCAGATCGGGCATTGGCTGACATGGAAGAGCGGGCACTGTCCACGTTCGATCATATGGAGATCGATTTTTCCGGTTTCGAAGGGGACATCGCTGTTGCCAAGTCTCACATGCGGTCGTCGCTGGCGTCGCTCTTTTCTGGGATATCGCTCCGCGGCTAACCCGCCACGAAAGCGATATACGCGACCGGCGTCCCGGCCGGCGGGATCGGCCGTAGGTCCTTCATGACCAACTCGACGCCGTCGATGACGAGTGTGTCCGTCATGGCGGAGACGATCGAGGGTACTGCGAAAGTGATCTGGTTGTCGGTCGCCACAGTGAGGGTGCCGTCGACGTATTTCTGAGACACGCGGCGCATCACCGCATCGAGTGGATAGACCGTCGTCACTGGCTCGCCCGGTATCCATGGCGTCGACGGATCTGGCGGCGCTGTGACCGTGCGGGTTAGCATGACAACGCCCTGCTTGAACTCGCCGAGCATCTCGCTCGCGAACTCCTGATGCATCTCGTCATAAAACCGGGCCATCAGACGACCAGAATATCGGGCAGGCCATACATCGCGCCGATCAGCGGCGCCAACAGCCGTCTATGATGGTCGAGACGCATCCGGGGCAAAAATGTTGCCGCTGTCGCCGGGGTCAAAGAACTCCCGCTCGATGCCCTCAATACCTTCAGAGCCGAAGCGGTGTGTTTGCGGACTCTGACGCGCTAAGGCTTTCGTACTCCAGCAGCCATTCTACTTCGGCTTTGATCTCAGCTCGGGTCATGCAGCCTTCCGCTTCTGCGCTTCCCGCGGCCAGTGCTTGGCAGCCGCTGGCGTAATTAGGCGCCAGGGACTCCCTCGTGCTTAGCTTCTTGATCAGCCGCCGCTGCTTCCAATTCAAGCCTCGCCAAATGGGCTTTGATCTCCTCAGGCTCGGCGTGCTCCAGCCCGACGACATTGTTCCTCGTTTCCTTCAATGCAACGATGATCTCGTCGAGCTTCGCATGGATGGCAGCGGTGTCGCGGTAACCCTGGATCAGTACGACCCCGGTAATCACTATCGCAGCTACAGAAAGCGCATAGGTGATTACGTTTGTTAGCCCAAACGGAACCATCGCA
The DNA here is from genome assembly GCF_055811635.1 of Mesorhizobium sp. WSM4806. Lineage (NCBI taxonomy): Bacteria > Pseudomonadati > Pseudomonadota > Alphaproteobacteria > Hyphomicrobiales > Phyllobacteriaceae > Mesorhizobium > Mesorhizobium sp. WSM4806. The sequence continues at coordinate 346,643 of NZ_JBVVQZ010000004.1, forward strand.
GTGCAGGCTATCATCGCGGCGAGCAGCACATAGAAGCCGGGCGGACGGGACAGAAAGTCGGCGATCACAAAGAGAAATCGGTTCATGCGAATCCCCAATAGACCACGTAATCCCGATTGGGGCGGCATTTCGGGTGCTCGTCAATGGCGCAAATCACACAGCTTGATTGCGCCGCCTCGCCTCTTGCTGGCATCGGCGCTCATTGCGCTTGGCAGCCCAAGAGAAGTCGTCATGTTCCGATGAAAGGATCTTGGCGAACGCGCCGTCGGCGATCCACGAATTCAGGCTGTCCCGTTCGCCCGCATCTTCCGTGATCGTAGCCGAAACACCCCTGATTTCATGATGCAACAGCCTGATTTCGGCGCTTTCGCTATTGAGGCCCTGCGGCGAGAATGATCGCGATTTGCTGCAAAGCCCGGTTTTTTCTATCCCGTCCGGTGTTCGGGTGGATGCCATCCACCTTGAAGCACCAGCTGCGGAATGACTTGCCGCCGACCTTGGATCTGGCCCCCGGCGAGGACGCTCGGCGTTCCTTCTCATTGCCAACGGCGAGCAGCCATTCGTTGCAGCGCCTCGAGCTCGCTGATCTCTTGTCCCGACGGCAGGGTGCCGATCCGGTTCCAGAACGCCCTTCGCTCCTACGCTAGCGGGTCTGCCTTAGGGTCGAGCTTGTCGCCCACCTCTTTGCAGCTTATCGGTGTATGTGTGAACATAGGGCAGCTGCTGGGCCGGCCGGCCCGACATGTTCATGGCTGGCGCGCTCGATCTCGGCCGCGCGGATGAAGCGCTCCGCGATTTCACCGATGTTCATGGCGCGCCTCTTTTTCCTGGCTGTTCTGCTCCTCGCCGCCGTCCGTCCGGTTGATTGTCACCGTGCACGTAATCAGGGTGTTCCAGTCCGGGCCGTGTTCAATGACGTTATGGAGCTCGGAAATTTCTTCCAAAAAGTGCTCGATCGTGATGGGGCCGTTCTGGTGGTCGTAGACGAGAACAGCTTTCCAGCGCTTGTCGCCATGAAGCGATACGACGTTACTCATGCCGAATTTCTCCTGCGGTCATCGAACAAATCCGGCTGGATGCTCGCGGGCCAAATGCCTTGACCACCCGCTCGTATAGCATACCGACAAATGCAAAAATATTAGTGGCACGACGCCGCGCAGATCCTGGGCAATGAACTGCAGCTCGCCGAGCGGCAAACATCCCACATCGTCAGCCAGTCGCCGGCGCGGCGCTCGAGTATCTCAGGGCATGCCCGCACCATGTCGGATGCGACCCAAAATAGAACCTCGTCTAGTTGGCCCTTGTTGTTGTCGGTCTCGGCCAAGGTCGAAAGCACCAGGCACAAGTGCCCTTCCCCGTGCCGGCGTATGATGCGAGCCAGCGTCTCGACCGCGCGCGCCTCTCCCGGCTCCGGATAGCGATGCCGGTCGACAATCTTGATGCCGAGCTCATCACATAGGGCTTGGACGCGCGGGTCGGTCAAAGCATCCCCGCTTCCTGAGCGCATGTTGCACCGTCGACGGATCACGATTGAACAGCAACCCTATCTGCCCCCTAGACAAGTTCGGCTTCAGCACCATCACGGCGCACACGGCCGCGTCTCGCGCAGCCACGATGCGATACTGCCGCGACGGTCCTCTCATCTCGGCATACGTGCAGCCGTGTATGGCATATGTGCAGCCATGCATGCGGGCCACGAGGTCGATGACATGCCGAGTCGTCACCAGCTTGACCACCGTTGCAAATGTCAGGCGTGGCCCCTGGAGCGGGTTCTGGCTTCGGCGGCTTGGGAAACGGCGCAGACCTTCATGCCCGCACCTTCCTGCGCTCGACGGCCACCTGCTTACCTTTGACAATGTCGGAGAACGCTTAAAAAGGACGCTCACAACGGAACACGAAATCCGCCGCATCCCGGGTGACTACTAGTTGTTGCCTTCTCGGTTTTTCTTCGGTTTCGCTACCAATGCAGCAGGAGGAGCGGTTTCAGCCTTAAGTCGTTGCTCTCGCAGCCGAGCAGTCTTTGCATCTCGTGCTGCGCGCTCAATGTCTGTTAATGCCCTTGCAGCATCCGACGTGCGCTCCTGCCTATTGTATTTTTCTTGATGGGTTAAGCCCTTGTCTTTCCCGCATTTCCTGTCCTCGATCTGACGGTATGCGCTCTGTTGGCGACCCGAACGATCGTCGCGAGATCGTGTTCCCCCAGACACGAAGCCCGCGCCTCTGGCGGAGCGCGGGCCCGATGTTCCGGCAGCCGAGTGCTATTCTTCGAAATGCGGGCCACGTGACACCCACCAGGAACTTAAGTGGGTGTCCCAGCATTGAGGGAGACCTGAAGCCGCCCCTCCTTTCAAGGAATTCAAGCATGGCCAAGACAACCAGACAGTCGTCGGGCAAGCCCGCGACGATCCATGATCAAAAGCTCGTGCGGGGGAACGGAGGCGAGCTTCACCAGATCGCCGAAGGCGACAGCGAGATCCTGACGACCGCCCAAGGCGGCCCAGTGGCCGATGACCAGAATACTTTAAGGATTGGCCAGCGCGGACCGTCACTAATCGAAGACTTCCACTTCCGTGAGAAGATTTTTCATTTCGATCACGAGCGCATTCCCGAGCGCGTCGTGCATGCACGCGGCTATGGCGCGCACGGCTTCTTCGAGACCTATGAATCGCTAGCGGCTTACACCCGCGCGGATATCTTCCAGCGTGCCGGCGAGAAGACGCCGGCCTTCGTGCGGTTCTCCACGGTGGCCGGTTCGAAAGGCTCGTTCGACCTGGCGCGGGACGTGCGTGGGTTCGCCGTCAAATTCTACACCAACGAAGGCAATTGGGATCTCGTCGGCAACAACATCCCAGTTTTCTTTATTCAGGACGCAATCAAGTTTCCCGACGTCATTCATTCAGTGAAGCCGGAGCCTGATCGTGCCTTCCCGCAGGCGCAATCGGCACACGACAATTTCTGGGACTTCATCAGCCTGACGCCCGAATCGATGCATATGGTGATGTGGGTCATGTCGGATCGGGCGATACCTCGGTCCTTCCGGTTCATGCAGGGATTCGGCGTTCACACGTTCCGGCTGGTCAATGCGAAGGACGAATCCACCTTCGTCAAATTCATCTGGAAGCCGAAGCTCGGCATGCAGTCGGTCGTTTGGAACGAAGCGGTCAAGATCAACGGCGCTGACCCCGATTTCCATCGACGCGACCTTTGGAATGCCATCCAGTCTGGTGATTTCCCGGAATGGGAGCTCAACCTCCAGCTCTTCGATCAGGACTTCGCGGACAGTTTTGACTTCGACGTTCTGGATCCGACCAAGATCATTCCGGAAGAAATCCTCGCGCCGGTCCCGGTCGGCCGCTTGGTGCTCGATCGTATGCCCGACAATTTCTTCGCCGAAACCGAGCAGGTCGCGTTCATGACGCAGAACGTACCGCCCGGCGTCGACTTTTCCAACGATCCCCTGCTGCAGGGTCGAAACTTCTCCTACCTGGACACGCAACTGAAGCGTCTCGGCAGCCCCAATTTCACCCATATCCCGATCAACGCACCCAAATGCCCGTTCCACCACTTCCAGCAGGATGGCCTCATGGCGATGCGCAATCCGGTCGGCCGCGTGAACTACCAGCCCAATTCATTCGGCGAAGGCCCGCGGGAATCGCCGCAGCACGGTTTCCGGTCGTTCGCCGAGGCCGAGGAAGGCCAGAAAGTCCGTCTGCGCGCAGAGAGCTTCGCCGACCACTACAGCCAGGCGCGACAGTTCTTCAACAGTCAGACCGCGCCTGAGCAGAAGCATATCGCCATGGCGCTGTCCTTCGAGCTCTCCAAGGTCGAGACAACGGTTATCCGCGAGCGCATGGTGTCGCATCTCCTCAACATTGATGAAGGCTTGGCAGAAACTGTCGCTGACAAGCTTGGCATGAAGCAATTGCCCAAGCCCGCGGATGCGGCGGTCGCGCCGAGGGACGATCTCGAACCATCGCCGGCGCTCAGCATTATCCGGAACGGGCCTGACAGTTTTGCTGGCCGCAAGGTCGGTGTGCTTGTCAGTCCCGGCGCCGATGCAGCGCTGCTGAAGAACCTCCAGGCAGCGATCGAGAAGGAAGGCGCAGTGATGGAGGTCATAGCGCCCAAGGTGGGCGGCGTCGAGGCGGCGGATGGAAGTCTCATCGCTGCAAAGCACATGATCGACGGCGGGCCATCGGTCCTGTTCGACGCAGTAGCGCTGATCCTCTCCGAGGAAGGAGCGGAGCGCCTGACGGGCGAGGCCGCCGCGCGCGATTTCGTTGCCGACGCTTTTGCTCATTGCAAATTCATCGGCTTCACGTCGGGCGCCGTCCCGCTGCTGCAGAAGGCCGGAGTCGATCCGGAAGCCGATGAAGGCATGATTGGTCTCGATGATCCCAAGGCGATTACCGGTTTTATCGAGGGCTGCCGCAAGCTGCGTCTCTGGAGCCGGGAAATGGCCGTCAAACTCTAGCGATGGTGACGGAGTTTCTCATGCAGATCATTCGAACCGAAGTTACCCAGGCAACCGCCCCGACCGGACAGCCCATCCTGCGCGTGATCTTCTGCGGCGAAAGCGGCGACTGCGTTGCCGTCGACCTGGCACGCGTTGACGGCGGAAACAACGAGGCCGCTATCAATCGAGCGAAGGCGGTCCTGGTCCAGATCGCGACCTTCGATTGGCTGTGAACGACTATGATGCCCGAAGCAATGGCAATTTTGACGAAGTCGCCGTCACAGCGGCGAATGACGAAAACGGCGGGCTCTATATCTTCGAGTATCGGCGGACGCGGCCGTCAGGTTCTTCCCTCCAGGATGCCAAGTTTAGAGGCTGCGCGGGAGGAAGCGGTTCGATGCGCTATCGATCTTCTGGTCGACCTTCAGCCGGGCACGGACGATCTTTCAGGTTGGCTCGTGCGCCTGCGCGACGAGAACGGCGAACTGCTGTACGCCATCGACGTGCAGGAGGCGCAAGCGGCCCGCCTGACAAGACCATGAACCGGCAACGGCTAAAGGCGGATTGGCAGAGATGCGAGGCTACGGCGGGACCTCCCGGGCTACGCCCGCGCTCAGATAGAGACTATGCATCACCCCACCGCGGCCGCGGCTGATCATGGCCGCCCTAGGCCTGGTACACGGTCCGCTTGGTGAGAATTCCCTACATCTTTGCGTTGACATGCAGCGCCTGTTCGCGCCGGGCGGGCCTTGGGCCGTGCCGTGGGCGCAAAACGTGCTGCCGGTCATCGAGGAATTGACCACAAGACATCCGCAGCAAACGCTGTTCACACGTTTTGTTCCGGCCGCTCGGCCTGGCGAAGGACCGGGCATGTGGGCGCGGTATTATCAGCGTTGGGCCGAGGTCACCCTTGCCAACATCGATGCCGGCCTCGTCGATCTGATGCCTTCTCTGGCGCGGTTCGTGCCGCCGGCAAGAACGCTCGACAAGCATGTCTATTCGCCGTGGACTGAAGGCCGGCTCGACGCGATGCTCAATGGGTCAGGGATCGACACGCTGGTCATCACCGGCGGCGAAACCGACGTCTGCGTGCTTGCCACGGTCCTCGGCGCCATCGACCGTGGTTTTCGTGTCGTCCTTGCGACCGATGCCATCTGCAGTTCGGTTGACCAGACGCATGAGGCACTGTTGGAGCTCTACCGCTCTCGCTTCAGCGAGCAAGTCGAGGCGGTGCTGATCGAAGAGGTTCTGGAGAACTGGCGTTAGCCGGAGCTGCCGAGGGAGACGACCATGAAAAGCTTTTTCCGGGACAATGGACTGACGATCGCCCTGGTGGCGATGTTCTTGTTCAGTGTAATTGGCATGATCTGGTCGGGTCATACGGCCTACAATGAAGAGCTTCAGAACCACGGTTCGGCATCGATTGGGCTGCTCTCCTATCTTGCGAGCGGCGACTTCCTCTCGGCGCTGTTCGAGAACTGGGAAAGCGAATTCCTGCAGATGTCGGCCTATGTCATGCTGACTGCAATGCTGTTCCAGCGCGGTTCCGCCGAGTCTCGTGATCCCGATGATCCCAACCGGCCCGAGGACGAACTTCCGACCGCCACCCGCAGGCGCAACCCGATCCTGTCGTGGCTCTATTCATACTCGCTGGGCTTGGCGCTGGCCCTGCTGTTCATCATCTCATTTGCCTTGCATTGGTGGGCGAGCCTGGCGGCCGCGAACGAGGAGGCGCTTCGGCACGGCGGCGAGGTTCAATCCCTGGGAGACTATCTTCTCGACGCCCAGCTATGGTTCGAGTCCTTTCAGAACTGGCAGTCGGAATTCATGTCGACGGCCGTCCTGGTCCTGCTGTCGATTTTCCTACGCCACAAGGGCTCCCCGGAATCAAAGCCAGCCGGCGCGTCAAACTCCGAAACCGGCGCATGAGTCTCCGCGTGCAGGCAACGCTCGCTATGCTTCGGCAATGGGGCGGTGCCGGCAACGGTCGCGAAAGTGGTCGTTGAAGAACCGGCCCTTTACGAAGGCGTTTCGGAACGCCGCATAGGTCTCCGGCGGCACAGCCTCGTAGTCATAACGCGTGCCGCTCGCGACGAACCACACCGAGAGAACCCTTGTCTCCGGATCGTACTCGGTCTTGCGGATTGACGTTGATGGCATGATATCGGCGCTCTAACGAGCGCCATTGTGATGTAGCGGGCGATCACCGTGTCCTACCGGAACCGCCGTTCTAGCTCGGCGCGCCGTTTGCGCCAGTCCGGCAGATCGACATCATCCACCATCACTTCGAAGCTGACGATTTCATCTGTGCTGGACTGCTCGCCATCCTGCCACTGACCTTCCGCGGGCGCCTGCAGGTAGGCTGTGACGCCGTCGAAACGGCTGGCCAGGTCTTCCTTCACACGGTCGAAATCTTCCCGGCCAAATGGGCGACCGGTGTTGTCCGCGCGGGGAAGCAGGATCTGGACGATGTGCATGGCGACCGCTCAATGAAAAGCGGTCACCGATTCCAAAGAACGACGCGTTCCCTTGCCTGGTCGGAGCCGCTTGACCTTCGCGGGCCGGCGAGACAGTCGGCGAGCGATTCGCGCCGTCCGCCTAGCGCATCAGGCCCGCCGCCCGCAGGGCATCTTCAATGATCTTCTTCACGCCGGGCTGGCGCGATTGATGGATGGCAGTCGGCTGCGGGGGCTTCGTCTTCGCATTTTGTATACTTGGCGCCGGTGACTGGGGTAGTTGCCGTTGGCTGGCGGGCAATTGCGGCCTCCATTTCCGGGAGGCGCTATCCTCGGTTGCCGCGATCCCCCAAAACTGCGCGATCTCGCGTGTGGAGGCGATGCCGACATCAAGCATATAAGGTCCCGGAGCGCCGAGGCCGTTGCCGAGCGGCGTGCCGTGGCCCATCCCGGCGATCATGTTGATTTCGATCAAGGCATCTCCCGCCCCGTTACGCCAGACCTGCTTTGCGTGCGGTCCGGCAGCTTCCCGACGCGTCGGCGCTTTCTCAAGCCGGTGGACTCCCCGCCACTGGCCTGCGATCGCTTCCGCGTTGGAAGGCGAAACCGTGTGGTCAGCGGCACCGTGCCAAATCGAAATCCTCGGCCACGGTCCCCGATGATCCGATGCGCCGCGGAGGGCCCGTTGCAGATCCTGTTCCGAAGGACCGCCGTGGCCGCGCATGCGATCGAAGGCCTCCGGGATTGTCGTTGCGCTGCCGTAGGGCAGGCCGGCAATTAACGCACCGCCGGCAAACACTTCCGGATAGGTCGCCAGCATGGCCGCTGCCATTGCGCCTCCGGCCGAGAGGCCGGTGATGAAGATTCGCCTTCGGTCGAGACCGTGGGTGACGACCATCGTCTCGATCATCTGGCGAATCGAAAGCGCCTCGCCCGAACCACGCTTGGTGTCGCCAGGCTGGAACCAGTTGAAACAGAGGTTCGGATTGTTGCCGCGTTGCTGTTCGGGAAAGAGCAGCGCGAAGCCAGCCTCGTCGGCGAGTTGGGACCAGCCGGAATGATGGTCATAGCCGGCCGCGTTCTGGGTGCAGCCATGCAGCACGACGACGAGCGGGGTGCCCTTGGATAGGTCATTGGGAATGTGGAACTTCGCTTCCAACCCGCCAGGATTGATACCGAAGTCGGCCAGCGTCCGGAGGTGGTCTGACGCACCGAGGTCGGCGGGATGTGCGGCATGTCGCGCCTGCAGCGCGGCAAGGCGGGCGATGGTGTCAGAGATTTTTCGCAATGGAGCCGTCCCTGTTGTGACGCCCGGAATGGACGGCCATCCGTGCAACGCACGTGCAGCAATATCGTTGCTGCGTTGCACAAAAACAAGGGAGCGCGGCGGGAGAATGGAGTCCGGCCGATCCTCTCGGTCGGCCTGGAGTAGACGTCTTCAGCTTCGACTGGCTGTGAGATGGAGCGCGTCTTCTTCGTCGTCGCGCTGCTTGCCGCCTAACGCTGCCGCTGCGCTGGCGATTAACGCACCGATCATGAGAGAAAGCGCGCCAACCAGCGCGAAGCTGGCGCCGGCTTTTCTAGCTGTGTCGGCTGCTTCCTGTGCTTGGACTTTGGCCGCCTCGACCTGAGCAAGCACCGCATCAACCCGGGCAGTAGCATCCGCTTGCGACAAGCCAGTGCGAGCGGCCACGAGTTGGCCCAGATAAGTCTTGTCGTCGGCCGAGACTTCGCCGGCCGCCGCTTTCGTAATGAGGATGCGGGAGGCTTGTGCGGCTGCTGTCGCATCGCCCTCCGCGCCCGGCGCCGCCAGCCTGGAAGAATCGTTCGGACGGAACAGCGCATCGACGAAATACGACGCCGCGCCGCTGCCTCCGTCGTTCCCGGCGTTTGCGGTCGCCCCCTGCCGAGGCACCCATTGCTGCTCGCGAGGCCACTGTCGAGGCCGCCTTGACGCCGGTGCCGATTGCCGCGGACAGCGCCGAACCGAGCACGAACACGACCAGAAGCGTCGCCAGCGCCCAGGCCATGAATCCGTGCGCGGTATCCCGGAAGAACGTCTCGTCCGTATGAATGCCGACCCATTTGGTGCGAAGGCGCCCGGTCAGGTAACCCCCGAGCCCGGATGACAACCATTGCACGATGACCAGCCAGATCGCAGTGGACACAGCGAAGGTGGTGACGCTGGCGCTTTCGTTGGACCATGGAGACACCATCGTGAGCCCGAGGCCGGACCCGAGAAGCATCAGGATGAACGTCAGGGTCGAGGCAGCGAAGGCGCCGGCGATGATCGGTCCCAGTTGACTGCGGATGACGAGGACTCGACCGGCGCGGCGCCGTCGGTCGCCAGGATGGTTGATGCCATGGATTCCTCCTACCGCATGAACAGCGCGAGAAGGATGATGATCGGAATAGGAACTCCGAGCAGCCAGAGTAGAATGCCACGACCCATGATTGCCTCCTATCGAAAGACGGATGTTGGAACTAAAATAGCCACCCCAACACAGTTGGGGTGGCTGGTGTGTGATCAGGCGGCCTTGGCCATTTCGTTGGCCGAGGCGTCCGCCAATCCGGTGAGCGCCTCGTCTGTCATAGACTCTTCGCCGAGCGTCTGTTCGATCAGCTTGGCGGCGTCGCTCATGCCCAAAACCTCGGCCCAGCGTTTCAGCGTGCCATAGCGGGTGATCTCGTAGTGCTCGACAGCCTGGGCAGCGGAGATCAGACCGGCGTCCAGTGCGGGAGTTCCCTTGAACTCCTCCATAATCTCCTCGCCCTCCTCGATGATGCCGTCGATCGCGGGACACGTCTTGCCCTGTGCCCGCTTGCCAAGGAGCTCGAAAACCTGCTGCAGGCGCTCGACATGACCGTCGGTTTCGTCCTTGTGCTTCTCGAAGGCTGCCTTCAGATCGGCCGATGAGGCGGCGCGCGCCATCTTGGGAAGCGCCTTCAGGATCTTCTTTTCCGCGTAATAGATATCTTTGAGCGTATCGAGGAAGAGATCATCCAATGTCTTTTCTTTCGCCATGGCGGATTTCCTTTTGGTTCCAGCGTTTTTTGTTGTCGCCCACGGGGTTGTGAAAAGCATGCTCAACAAGCGCACAACGCCGGAAAGGTTCCCTTGAGACGTCTCGCTGCACGTCACTCTGACTTCGTGGGGTCAACCCCTGGTTCAATTCACTTCCCGCTCCGCCAGGCATTTCGCTATCGAGGGATCGCATCATGCTCTGATACTTGGCGTCTCTATCTGTCGAGCTTCTTGAGAATATTTTGTCGGCGCAGCCATGAACGAGCGCGCCTGACCTTGGGGATGCTGCTCGCCAAAGTCGCCGGCGGCGAGACCAGCCCTTCCACCTAAAAGAACTCTCTGCGAGAACGATGCCTCTCGCCAATCGTGACACCGCCTGGCCTCCGATCCGGTTGCTCCTGGCGGCCAACAATGCCCACGGCGAAATAGACGTCCGGTCGTTTTTCGAATTGGCGCGCTGGGGAAGACCAAGGAACAACGTCCAGCGGTGATGTCTGCGGGTCAACCGCGCGGTGGGCGCTCGCCGTCGCTTTCGCACAGGTAGTTGTGAATGTCGGTTGCAGCGACCGCTGCGTGCCCGAATGCGACCGCGAGCTGGTTGAAAGACACAGGAGGCGAATGGGCTTCGCTTTGGATAGTGAGGGCGCGGCGCCTGGCTTGATCCGGGGACGCGAGTCCGACGGCGAGGGATATCTATGAGGAAGCCTGAATGATCAGACCGCCAAGACGACAGGGCGAATACGCGGATCGGGAGATCGATTGCCAAGAGGCCATGGAGCCCGGCTTTCAGGCTATCGTCGGTTGCATGCTGGAGCGGCTGGACGCCAAGAGGCACCAGCTCCCGACCG